>JADZCJ010000031.1 GCA_020851635.1 Anaerolineae bacterium | reverse complement strand
TCGGGTTGGGTCAAATTGGGATCGTGTGCGGCGGCAACGACGCGTTCCCGCAGGTCAGTGGAATAAGCACTCATAGATCTCAATGTACCACAATTATCCCTTAAACGAAACAGGAATTCGCTCTAAACTATTGACCGCCCAAGCCCGAACATGCTACAATTTCCCCGCGCCCAAAATTCAGAAACACAGTATTCATGGACGACCGCATACCCGACCAAACGTTATCCTCGGTCCGCGCAAACTACCTGGCGACCCTCCGCGACCTGCCCCCGCCGCTTGGTGATTTCGGCTGCCGGCTGCTCCGGCAACTTGATTCCCCACAGTGGACCCTGGAATGGGCGCTCCCCTACTGGCTTGCAAGCGCGCTCGCACTTGCACCCGAAATTTCCACGCACCTCGTCCTCTGCAACGCCCTCGGTCTCTCGTATATCCGCCTCGAGGACGACCTTGCCGACGGCGAGATTCCCGAACCCGACCGCTTGCCCGCCCTCCTGCTCGCCCACCATTTCTATCAGACCACCGTCCTCAACTATCTCGAACTCTTTGACCATCGCTCGCCTTTTTGGCGCTATTTCAAATTATGGCTCGAGGATTGGGTCAGCGGCACGCTGGGCTTTGACGCGTCAAAACCGCTGCCCCTGTCGGCATACGACGACCGCGACTATCTCGCTCTCGCACAGCGCGGCGCACCGCTCAAAATTGGCTGTGCCGCCGCCTGTCTCCTGGCGGACCGCACAGACGCCCTCGACCCCTTGGCAGGCGCCCTCGACCACGCTCTCGTGGCAATGGTCCTCCTCGATCACCTTGACGATTGGGACCGCGACCTTCAAGCTTCGAGATACAACGCCTTTGTCGCCTCTGCGTCCGACCTCCCCCAGACGCCCGCGCACCGCGCGACAAATCGCGCCCGCGTCCTCGAAATGCTCTATCTCGGCGATCGCGGCGCGTCATATATGGAACGTATACGGGAAAGGTTAAAACTCGCCGGCGACGCACAACTGCCCGTGAAACTTGACCAATTCTCGCGTCACCTCGGCACCCTCGCAACGCGCGCCACCGCCTATCACGACGATCTGGCACAGCGGCACCGCGCCGTGCTGGGCAAGGCGGCGGAAACACTCTTTGGACCTTGCGTGCCGGTCGGCGCGCCGGCAATCACCGCGAAAGGAGGACCATTGCGCCAATAGTTCCTAACCGAATGCATTCCGGCATCGAGCGTGCAAGCACGCTCGATTCGTTCGAACAAAGGAGAGAGTTACGATGGAGCCAAACAAGGGTCCGACAGGGGCGACAATGGAACAGCTCGAGATGCTGGCTGGCAGAGCGCTGCTCGACGCCGAGTTCCTTCACGCATTGCTCGCCGACCCGCAGTATGCAGCCAACACACAAGGCATCCACCTCGGACAAGCACAGGTGGCGAGTCTCGAACAGTTCCGGGACAGAGAAGAGGAATTGATAAAAATCCTGACAGAGCTCCGCGATTTCCGAACGAGCGTCCAGGAGATTTACCCACATCAAGTGGCAATGATCCCCTGGTGAACCTTTGCGCAAAACCTTCGAGGATTCGGAATCCTCGAAGGTTTTTCACTATTTTGCAAAGAAAAAACCGGTGATAATTTGCGTCAGGACAAAATACATTAGCGGCGCAATCGCGACCACGATGGCGCGCACAATCATCAACGTGTCCCGATAGGGCCACGTCGGCGTTTCCAACACCACCTTTCGCAGGTCCACCAACGCTCCGATGCGAGTGGCGGCACGCGACAGCGCGTCCGGCTCGAGGTCCATCCTCTCGAGAATGATATCGTGAATTGACCGGAGCTGCGCGTGGATGCGTTCCAGCTCGACGTGACGCGCCTCGCGCAGCTGCTGGTTCACCCCTCGCAGGGGAAACACCAGCGCGACCACGCTCGCGACCGACAGCGCAATGATCACCCCCCAGCTGCTCGGCTGCGTCGGCTGTCCCAGTCCAACCAACAAGATCAATATCCCCCCCGCCACAGCCAAACTATAGATGAGCGAAATATGCCCAAAGGGCAGCAGGTTCCCCACGTCATAGATATTCACCGCCAGCGGACGATACGCCAGCTTGCCCAGCGCGCGTCCCAACTGCAGCGCAGAAAAAACAAATGCCAGAAACACCCAGCCAAAGATCACAAGCGGTCCCAGCGTCAGAATGACCCCCGCGCCAAATCCGCTCGCGCGCACCGTGTTGGTCACGGACGGCGAATTGTTGGCAAGCCCATACAACAAATACACCCCCACCAGCGCAATGCCCAGCAGCGCAAATTCAACCCGCGGACTTGTGTTTACCATCTGATAGACGTGGTTGTCGTACTCTTTATCGCTGATTCGGACCGCCGGACGCAGCTCCGCCAGCGCCCGGACCGTCGAGGACTTGAGCGTTCGCATCATCAACAACATATACAGTGTCAAGACCGGCAGGACGAGATACGGGACCATCTTTGCCAGCATGCTGCTTGTAGAACTTTGGACCGCTCCCACATCCATCACAAACTCAAAGAGCTGTTCGGCTCCAACGACCAGCGTCGCAAGAGACACCATCACCCAGTACGGTATCGGGGTCCGTTCGATCAACAATCTCGCCCACCGTGACCACCGCCGCACATTGTCCGCGCGCGTCGCCGCGGGACTGCCGGGCGTCACGGGCGCCGGTTCTACAGACAGGGCTGCCGCGCTCTCTATGCGTTCGCTCATATGCGCAATCTTTTCAGTGCAACTTTGCGGTGCGTTGCAATGCTTGAACGCACAACGCAGTGGTCAAATCTTCCGAACCATAATACGGCTCTCGACCCAGAAACATCGCGATCTTTTCCCATGACCCGTCCTGCCGTTGGATCTGCATCAAATACTCGATGCCCCGCTCGAGTCCCGGTCCCCGATTCGCAAAATTCAGCAGGGTGCAGACGGCGAGCGCCGTCAACAACGCATTCCCCCACGACCCGTCAGCCCCTTGTGAGGAAATGACCCGCTCCACGATCCGCTCCCGCGTTTCACCCAGCGCCTTGACGCCGTTCGCAAACGCTCGCGAAACCATGTAATAGAACGAGAGCGGGTCAAAATAATAGGGACTGCACTCGGCTTGCTTTTCCTCGGACACAATCCGTATCAGATAATCAATCGCCGGTTTTGTCTCGGCGCTTTCCCCCAGATCGAGCACGACGTTTGCATTTACGACACAGTCAACCGTGTCCAACACCCCCTTGAACGCCAGGATGAGTGCCGCGCCCCGGTCCACCAACTCTTCCATCTCGCTCACAAAATCAGCTGGCGCATTCGCGCGGACCGCCATCCAAGTATAAAAGATGCCTTTGTCGTTTCTGTTCGCCAGAATAAAGTCCCGATTGGGCGGGACCGACCTGCCGTATTGTCTCAGCACAGACGAGATACAGCAGGTATCGTCCAAATCCGGCGGCAGCATCCGGTGCAGTGGGTGTCTCGAACTCCAGAACCGCCACAGACCCCTGCCTTCCATCTCGCCGCACAACATGTCCAGCGCCTTTGTCGTCATTTCCCCGACCCGGTCGTCACGCAAATATCTCAGCGAATGTAATACCAGCGCGGTCACAAACGGTGAACTATCCAATTGGCAGATTTCTCTGTGCGAATCATCGCTCCACGCATAGGTCCTGAACTCGCCATGCGCCAGTTGACTCGCGCGCAAAAAATCCACGGCGTTCGATATCGCTTGTTTTCTTGCGGCATCCGGCGGGCGGTTCGGCATCTGTCAAAATTGTAGCACCATGTCCCCGTCAAGTATAGAGCTGTCACGCGTCTGCCGCCCTTCTCACCCCTCCCGCCGTTTCCAATCAGAAATCACCAATCCGAAATCAGAAATCAAAAAACGCCCGCCGGGTCTCCCCAACGCGCGTTCGCGGGTCGCAGGTCGCCTATCACCTGTCGCCAAACGACAAATGGCAATCAAAAATCATCAATCAAAAATCACCTCACCCACGCCGGTTCCGTATCATCCGAATCATTCTGCGTCAAGCGAATCACCCCTCGCTGTTCCTCTTTGACCGCGCTCGCCGGCGCATACAACAAATACAACTCGCGCCGGTCGTTCCCTTCTCCCGACCCCGTGTATGTCACAAACGCCAGCCAGTTCCCATCCGGCGACCATTTCGGCTGTTCCGCCCCCGCGGGAATATTCGTCAACTGGACAGCGTTCGAGCCGTCCGCGTTCATCACCCACACCTGGCTGATCCCGCTCCTGTTCGACACATACGCAATTCGCGCCCCATCCGGCGACCACGCGGGCTGTGCTTCCTGCGCCGCATCCGTCGTCAACCGCGTCAACTGCAAAAGACCATAGTCCTCGGCGCCAAGCGCCACCGTATAAATATCCGACAAATTCCCCTGTCTCATCGTGAACGCAATCACATCCCCGGCAGGATTAAAACTCGCCTGCCCGTTGTACCCGTCCGTATCCGTCAAAGGTTTCTGGTTCTCACCGTTCGCATCGCTCAACACCAGATTTGTCGCGCCATTCTCCCCCGTAACCTCAAAGGCAATCTTGCTCCCATCCGCCGAAAACGCCGGTCGCTGCACCGTCGTCAAATTCGGCGTCAGCACCTTGATCGTCGGGTCTTCGAGCGTTCGCTCCGCCAACCGCCACGCGCTGCCCTCGTTCGTCACAAATGCTACCCGCTCCTTCGACCCCACCGCGGGCTGACGGTTCTGCGAAAGCGGCGGCTGCCAAAGCCCCGTCGCCCGCGTCGCCGCCTCGATTTCATACAGCGCGTGCCCGCCCTCGCGGTTCGATGCAAACAACAGTTTCGCTTCCGGCGGAATCACCACGCTAAACAACGACGACGCCCCGTAACGGCCCCGCTCGTCATACGCCCGCGCCGCCAACGGGAAAACACCCGCGCCGGGCGGCTGCCATTGCCACGCCACCTCCCACGGGTTCGACATGGCGGGATTCGGGTTCACCTCGCGCGCCACCATCTGGTCCCCCGTCCACAACTCGGCGCGCGTCACCCGCTCCCCGCGCGTCGTCACCGACACCGTGACAATATCCCCCACCTCGACCGAATTAAACTCGATGCGCGGCGGCGGCGCAGCCGGCGGAAACAACGTCATCCACGCCAAATATCCCAGCACCAGCGCCCCTGCCGCCAGCGTGACACCCAACAGCACAATCACCAGTTTGGAAATCAAACGCATCTTTTGCTCCAATGACGAATGACCAACGCCCCCACTCGATGCCCGGTCCTCAGTCCTTTTTGATCCGCGCCGCTCTCTTTTCCTCATACGACTGCCGCGCCGCCGAGGGCAGCGTCCGCCCGATATACCGCGATTTGGTGCGCCCGTTCTCTTTCCAATACGCATACCAGTACGGTCCATGCGGACAGCGCGAACAATTCTCTTTGCCGCACCGCACCGTCTCGAAACGAAACGTAATCGAACCGATCTGCGCTTCCATCCGCGCCGGCGCATCCGTATTCACATCCCGTCCCGCGCGCCGGTCCAACAACGCCGCATTCAGCCGCGTGTCGATCGCATTCAACTCTGCCAGCTGCTTTTCCGACAAATCACCCAAAATTTCCTGCTTACTTTTCGCCATCTCTTGTCCCCTCCCGCAACCTGTTCGCTTGTGTAACTCTCGCGCACCTTACCAGAACCCCGCGCCCCTGTCAAGGACATCTACGCGAAACTTTCCCCCGGTCTCCCGTCTCAGAACACAGCTACCCCTTACACCGCACACCTGCTATACTTGCGGCATGAGTGAGCAGCCGAAACTTACCCCCATGCTTGCCCAATATCGCAGTCTTCAAGCCCGCTTTCCCGATGCCATCCTCCTCTTTCGCCTCGGCGACTTTTACGAAACGTTTGAGAACGACGCCAGGACCTGTGCGCGCGAATTGGAACTCGTCCTCACCCATCGCTCGTTTGCCAAAGGCGTCCGCTTGCCCATGGCGGGCGTGCCCCACCATCACGCGCAAGGGTATATTGCCAAACTCATCGAAAAAGGATACAAGGTCGCCCTCGTCGAACAGCTCGAAGACCCCAAAAAGGTAAAACGTCTCGTCAAACGCGATGTCGTCCGCGTCATCACCCCCGGCACCGTCGTCGAAGATGCCCTGCTCAAAAGCAAAAGCCAAAACTATTTGGCAGCGATATCGAGAGTGACGAATGACCAGAGGCGGACGACGAAAAAGATTTCGTCCTTCGTCTCTGGTCATTCGTCGCACTTGATCTTTGGTCTCGCCTTTATTGACCTTTCCACCGGCGAATTTGCCGCCACCGAAATCATCGGCGCGGACGCCCAAGCCAAACTGCTCGACGAACTCGAACGCGTCCGGGCGAGCGAATACGTTCTCTCTGAATCGCTCGCGCGCGACGAATCGTTCACCGCGCAGCTCAACCGCATCCGCCCGAGTCGCATCTCAACCGTCCCCGACCGCGCGTTCGACACCACCGCCGCCCGCGCGCTCTTGCTCGACCATTTCCGCGTCAACACCCTGCACGCGTTCGGCTGTGACGCTCTCCCCGCCGCCGTGTCCGCCGCGGGCGCCGCGCTCCACTATCTCAAAACCAACCAGTCCGCGTCGGTCACATCCGGCTCAAAACGAGATACACAAGACGAGCTGCCGCTCAGCCATCTCAACCACCTGTTCACCTATTCGCTCGACGCATATATGACGCTCGATGCCGCCACGCGCCGCAACCTCGAACTCTCGGTCCCTCTTGCAGCTCAATCGGGCGAGGGTGATGCAAACGGGCGCACCGTCCTCCGTTCCCTCTTTGGCGTCCTCGACCACACCGAAACCGCGATGGGGGCGCGCATGCTCAAGCGCTGGATTCACCAGCCCCTGCTCGAACTCGAGCAAATCCGAGAGCGTCAGGACGCCGTCGCCGAGCTCCATCGCGACGTTTTTCTCCGCACCGACCTCCGCAAATTATTGGATGGTCTCTATGATGTCGAACGGCTCGTCGGACGCATCGGTTTTGGCGCCGCCAACGCCCGCGACCTTATCGGTCTCAAACGCGCGCTCCTCCGCATCCCCAAAATCAAAGCGCGCCTCAACGACGCCCGATCTCAACATCTCCGCGCCCTCAACGCCGAACTTGACGAACTGGGCGACGTGCTCGACCTCATCGAACGCGCGCTCGTGGATGACCCACCCATCCTCATCAAAGAGGGCGGTCTCATCAAAGAGAGTTACGACCCCGTTCTCGACGAACTGCGCGACGGCGCGGCACAGAGCAGCGCCTGGCTCGCCGCGCTCGAAGACAAGGAACGCAAACGAACGGGCATCAAGACCCTTCGCATCCGCTACAACGAAGTTTTCGGCTATTTTATCGAAGCCCCCCGCCGCGACGCCAAACTCGTGCCCCCCGATTACGAACGCCGCGCCACAATTTCGCACGCCGAACGTTATATAACGCAAGAGCTAAAAGCGCGCGAGCAAAGCATCGTCGCCACCCGCGAACGCGCCCACGATCTCGAATACGAACTCTTTGTCAATCTCCGCCGCGCCGTCGCCGCACATGCCCCGCGCCTGCAGAGCGCCGCGCGCATTCTCGCCCGTCTCGACGCCCTCGGCTCGCTTGCCCACGCTGCCGCCGCATACAATTATGTCCAACCGCTTGTGGACGACGGCGACACGGTCGAGATTCAACAGGGTCGCCATCCCATCGTCGAACGCTTTGTTTCCGGTCACGGTCACGCCGGACGCGACGATGAAATTTTTGTCCCGAACGATGCCCTGCTCGACCACGCGACGCAGCGCGTCATTATTCTCACCGGTCCCAACATGTCGGGCAAGAGCGTCTTTGTCCGTCAGATTGCTCTCATCGTCCTCATGGCACAAATTGGCTCCTTTGTCCCCGCCTCCTATGCGCGCATCGGTCTTACCGACCGCATCTTTACGCGCGTCGGCGCCAGCGACGACATTGCGCAGGGTCGTTCCACCTTTCTCGTCGAAATGAGCGAGACCAGCCACATTCTCCGTCACGCCACCCCGCGCTCGCTCATCGTCCTCGATGAAGTCGGGCGCGGCACCTCCACCTATGACGGCATTTCGCTCGCGTGGGCAATCGTCGAAGAACTTCACAATCTCGTCGGCGCCAAGACCCTGTTCGCCACACATTATCACGAACTCACCGATCTGGCGGACGCGCCGACCATCCGTGACCACGGCGGCGCGGTCAAAAACTTTACTATGGCGGTGCAGGAACGCGACAACAGCGTCGTCTTTTTGCGCCAGGTCATCGCGGGCGGCGCCGAAAAAAGTTTCGGCATCCATGTCGCCCAACTCGCCGGACTGCCCCCGCGCGTCATCACCCGCGCCGAAGAGGTACTCGACCACCTCGAACATCAAGAGCGCGGCGCCCACCCCCAAGACCCCACCCGGGACCCCACCTGGGACCCCACCTGGGACCGCAAATCTCCCGATTTGCCCACCGCCATCGTCCGCGAACCCCGCGAACCCTATGACGAACGCGCGCAGGCGTGGCGCAGCATCCTTCACCAACTCACCGCCGCCGACATCGCCAACCTCACCCCCGTCCAGGCGCTCGTCCTGCTCAACGACCTGCAAATCCGGATCAAGGAGCTGGAATCAGGCGAGGCAAATCTATAAATTTGTCTGATTCACGGCGCGCATCAAACAAAAAAAAAGCCGCCCGCGTATTTTTGACGCGAACGGCATCGCCGCAATAAGCATTTCGCTCCTCTACCCGCGATATTAGAATGTCTATTCGACGCACTCAATTTGCCGCGAATCCTCGCGCGTCTCAAACTATGCTGCCGAGTAATACGGTGACGGCACGGTTGGATAGGCGCGGTAGATGTGGGCGTACACGGCGGCGGTTTTGTCGTTGACTTCGATTTCGTTATACGCGGGCGCGGGCAAGCCGATCTTGTCATTCCAGAGGTAATTGTGAGTGGATTCTGCGCAAGCAATCTTTGCAAACGCAATTCGACGGCATGCCTAAGATTTTGCGTAGTGGTGCGTTGAGCGCGACTGCGCGCAAATTCTTGACGCAGGCGTTCAAAATCAATTTGGCTGATGTCGTATAACTTGCCGGGTTTGTCCCTCGCGACACCATCGCGCGGTTCGTCGGCGCGCGTTTCGATGGCATTGTCTATCTCCTGGTGCAGTTGGCGAATAATGTCGCTGATGTCCGCATGTTCCGTATCGTCCTGCAAACTCTTGGAAATGATTTTGATCGCGTCCACATCAGCGCGATGCTGGTTGACTCCCGAGAGAGTGAGGCACGCTTTATATTTTGCAAACAAAGCGCGGCACATTACCTCAAAGCGCTTGCGCGATTCGTCGTTATCGTTTGCCGCTTCCTTGGCTGCCAGAATTGCAGCGTTGCGCGCGAATCCTTTGTTTTGAATAATGGCATCGAGCGACGCGTTGCGGGCAGCGAGAAAGTCACGGATGAGCGTAATCGCTTCGACAAGTTCATCCAGTAATTCCTGGTCGGGTTGGGTCGGATTGGCGTGCAAGTTTTCGACAAAATGCGCGGACTGGACAAACATTCCGCTTGGGAGAAGTCTTGCTTGGTCAATTCGCGCGGCTTGCCACCGCGCGTCGGCAAGCCCGCCACGATGGAATCGCGCACCGCAAGGTAACGACTGTACGCGTGCCGCAAAAAGATGAGACCCATCACGGGCAAGAAATACTCATTGCTCGCGTAATTAGAGTTTGCGCGCAGCGTGTCCGCCGCGTTCCACAAGCGTTTTTCGATGGCTTCGATATGTTCGAGTTGGGGCATAGGAATAACGCGGGGAATGATACCATAATGAAACAAAAAACGCATCCAATTTGTAGCGGTTGGGTATGCGTCTCGGTTCTTGACGGTAAGGAACGAACGCTGTTTCGTTCCCATCGCGGCACGCCGCGGCGAGCGTGACCTACGCGCGACCAAAATATGACGCATACCCCTCGGCGGTTTATGCTGTGCTAAAATAATAACGAGGAGGTCACATGTCTGATTTATCCAAAATGAAATGCGTTGCGTGCCGCGCCGATTCACCGCGCGCAACCGAGCAAGAGATTCAAGAATGGCTGCCGCAGATTCCCGAATGGCGCGTCATCGAGCGCGATGGCGAGCTGCAATTGACGCGCACCTACAAATTCAAAGATTTTGCAGAGGCGTTAGCATTCACAAATGGCGTCGGCGCATTGGCAGAACAACAGGGTCATCATCCCGCGCTCTTGACTGAATGGGGTGCTGTAACAGTCCGCTGGTGGACCCACAAGATCAAAGGTCTGCACCGCAACGATTTCATCATGGCAGCCAAGACCGACGAACTCTACAAACCCTGATGTCAATTCGCAGCAGTGCAGCCAACACTCAAATATCCCTTTGTGGAAAACTGCGCGTGTACAGCATCACCTCTCTATTTCTTTAATATCTATATATATAGTATTCGTAGTAGGGGACGGGGAAAAGTGGACGCACACTCGCACACCGACGATTTCGGTCCATTTACGCGACACCTCGCGTAGAACGCGTGTGCGCTGACCGTATATCGGCGCGCTCAAAATTCGGTTTTGCGGCGGGCTGTTTATAGCGGCGCAACAGTTCGCGAACAACCTGGTCCGATCTGCGAGTTGTCCACCCAAAGCTGTGGTACACCCCCGATTGTGGAAAGGTATAACTCGGACAAACATAGCCAAAAAATGGCTTATTTCGCGCACCCGATAATTTGGGTGTCTGTCGGACCTCACCCCCAATATATCGTGCCACTAGCTAGCTCCCGCTGGAGGTTATCCCCATAAACGTCTGGTTATCCACAGAATAGTGGCGGTTTTCCACAGACTGGTTGACATAATCAGAATATTTTGACCTGTCATTTTCTCCCTTTGGCGAGCATCAAAAAAACTCGGCACAGGCGCCGAGTTTTTAGTGTGTTTCTATGCTTTTTGCCCGTTATACAAGCGCTCTTTGATCGCAAGCATCTGTCTCCGCCGCTGGTCGTCTTGCTCGATTTCCTGGGCGACTTTTTCCACCGAATACATGACGGTCGTATGGTCGCGCCCCCCCAATGCGTCTCCGATCTGCGGCAGCGACGCCCCTGTCGCCTCTCGGAGCAAATACATTGCCATCTGGCGGGGTGTCACCACTTCTTTGTTGCGCCCCCGGCCCTTGAGATCGTCAGCGCTGATCCGATAATACTCACAAACCGCCGCGATCACCTGTTCGGTGCTCAACGGCGTCTGCTGCAGCACATCCTGCAGCACCGTCTGCGCCAGGTCCACCGTCAACGGAGCTTGCATCAACTGCGCATACGCCACCACGCGGGTCAGCGCGCCGTTCAATTCACGGATGTTGGACTGGATCTTGCGCGACAGAAAATCAATCACATCCGTCGGCACGGGCATCGGCTGCGCCTCTGCCTTGAACCGCAAAATGGCGGCGCGCGTCTCGAAATCCGGCGGCTGAATGTCCGCAATCAACCCGCCTTCGAACCGCGAACGCAGACGTTCTTCCAGCGTCGAAATCGCGCGCGGGTGGCGGTCTGCCGAAATCACAATCTGCTTGTTCAACCCGTGCAGCGAATTGAACGTGTGAAAAAATTCTTCCTGCGTCGTCTCTTTGCCCGCAATAAATTGAATGTCGTCAATCAACAACACATCCACTTCGCGGTATGCCCGACGAAAGTCCTCGGCGGTCTGCGTACGGATGGAATTGATCAACTCGTTCGTAAATGTCTCTGACGAGACATACACCACCTGTTTGCCGCGAATCTGTGGAATCCAGCCCAGCGCATGCAAAAGGTGCGTCTTGCCCAGCCCGGTGCCCCCATAAATAAACAGCGGGTTATACGCTTCGGCGGGACGTTCCGCAACCGCCATACACGCGGCGTGCGCCAGCCGGTTCGAGTTGCCGACAATATACGCGTCGAACGTATATTTCGGATTCAGCGTAGACCCTTGCCCGCGTAAAGGCGTATATTGCGACGCGCCGCGCGTCTTGTCGGTCAGCATGGGAGTCTTGACATCTTCGTTCATGTGCCGGGCTGGCGTCTGCTCGGGTGCTGTTTGCATCGCGCCCTGCTGGATTTCGTGCGCGAGCTCGGTTGCTTGTGTCTGGTCCGGTTCTGTCTCCGCATCCTCGCGTGTTTTCAACACAAATCGAATTTCTGCGGCGTGCCCGAGCACATGATTGAGCGTGCGCTCGATCATATTATACAACCGATTTTCCAACCATTGTTTGGCATACGCATTGCGCACGCCGACGACCAGAATCGCGCGTTCCGCGTCATACGACAACGCAAACGTCGGTTTCACCCACGTATCGAACGTGGCTTTGGTCATTTGCAGCTGCAGTTCACCGAGAGCAGCTTGCCAGAGATGCGCGGCATTAGGAGCAAGAGGTTTATTAGAAGGTTCGCGCTGTGTTTCCAAAACAGGAGGGCGGAGCGATTGAGTGGGTACCATATCGAGTTCCGTCTGTAAAAGCGAGAAAAGCATACGTCGCACTTTGAAAAAGAGAATTTCTTTCAAGGCGACGCGCTGGGTATCTTAGCAGGATGCTCCGACGCGCGCAATATGTCCACCTTAAAATCTCACCGCGCGCGCAGAATCTTTAACCTTTTGTAATCTGGAATTAGATGTGGATAAGTCACCCTCGCTCTGTGGAAAAACAACGCGTCCACTATTTGTGGGGGTCAGATACGATTATGACCACAAGGGAGCGGAGCGCGATGTGGAAAACTGCCGATTTTCTGTGGATGAAGGGTGTGTGATTGTGGAAAACCGCCTTTGAGCTGCGCTTTCCTCCGCACTTGGAAAAAATTTATCTGCCCTCGCGCGCCTCGCGCGCGCCATTTTCAATCAGCGCGCGGCACATGTTATAATCCCGCCGCCTACGCTTCACCCGTTCTGCTGCCATAACAGAAATCACGATCCGGGTTCCGTCTCCCGGCTCTTGTCCATGACCAAACTCACCCTCCTCCTCCTCCTCCTCCTCGTCCTCGGCGCCGTTCTTTTCGGCGGCGCGGGTCTCGGCATCGCGTACTTGGAAACCAAAACACTTCAGGGCACTGTCCTGGACGAGCAGGGCGCGGCGATTCCGCAAGCCGCAGTTACGCTTGCGGGGCGCTCGGCCTTGTCTGATGCGCGGGGCGCGTTCCAGATTCAATTTCCGCGCGGCGAATGGGAATTGCGCGCATTTGCCGATGGGTTTCAAACGGCTGTTCAGCCCATTGATGCGAGCGATTTCTGGCGGCAGAATTTTTCGGCGTCGCTGACGCTTTCGCCGCGCGAGTGGCGCGCCCGCGTCGTGACGGGCGATCCGGCGCAGCCGCTTGCGAATGTTCACGTCGAATTGGATGGGGAGATTTTGACCACGAACGCCGACGGTGAATTTGTCGCGCGCGGCGTTCGCAGCGGCGCGCAACTCAAAATTTCTCGACCCGGTTATCGCTCGGTCAGCGTCACCGTGCAGTCCGCCGACGATTCGGCGCAGGTGACCACCATCGCGCTCGCGCCCGCCGAACTCCGCGTCACGGTTGTGGACGCATCCAATCAAAAACCATTGCCCGGCGTCCGCGTCCAGGCGAATGGCAGCAGCGTAAATACCGATGTGAACGGTCAGGTGGTCCTCTTTGCCCTCACCGAGGGTACAGAGATTTCGGCGCGCGCGCCCGGTTATTCTCAAGTGATCGCGCCCGCCGAAAACGGCGCCGACCTCACCCTGGCGCTCGAACCCACGACGCTTGACGGACGCATCGTTGATCAAAACACTAGAGAGCCGGTCGCAAACGCCGTTTTGCTGTATGGGAGCGCCGGAGGCGAGACCGCCAACGCCCTGTCGAGCAGTCCGCAGGGCACGTTCACCATCGAGGATTTTAGCGCGGTCCCGAAACTCTATATCAAGAAACCGGGCTATTTATTGGGCGAATTTGACTTGACGCAGGGCGGCGACCGGGAGTTTTCGCTCACGCCGTTCCGCGCCCGGGGCATCCATCTCCACTTTGGCATCAATCAAGCTGATGCCGAACGCATCCTCACCCAATTCAAGGACACGGAAATGAACGCCGTCGTCTTTGATGTCAAAGAAGACCCCGGCTATCTCCTCTGGGACTCGCAAGCGCCTCTCGCCCTCGCCATCGGCGCATATCTCGAACGCGAGTATACTGCAAACGACCAGGTCGAGACCTGCCGCCAATTCAAACTCTATTGCATCGCGCGCGTGACCATTTTCAAAGACAACCTGCTCGCCCAGTCACGCCCCGATCTCGCCCTGCACAATGTTGCCGGTGGACTCTTGTACGAAAATGCGGCATATTGGACCGACCCCGCCGAGAGCGAGGTGCAGGACTATCACATTACGCTCGCGCAGGAACTCGCGGCGATGGGCTTTGACGAAGTCCAGTACGATTACGTCCGCTATCCCGGGACACAAAATATTCTCAGCTCTGAATTCGGCGACGCCGCTTATCGCGTCGGTAATATCAAAACCTTTCTTACGCGCGCGGCGGACGCGCTGCGCCCCACCACCGCTTTTTTCTCCGGCGATGTGTTTGGGCTTACCACGGCGACCGAGGACGAACAGGGCATCGGGCAAGTGTGGGAAGAAATCGTTCCCCCCTTTGATTATGTCTCGCCGATGATGTATCCTTCCACCTGGCGCTATGCCACCGGGCTGTGGGGCGCGGCTTTTGATATCGCAAACTGCTCGGATGCGTATGTATGTCCATACGAGATCATGCGTTACGGCACTCTCGCGGCGCAGAAACGCACGACCAACAACTGGACGCTCGTGCGCCCCTGGCTCCAGGCGTATCAGATGGGACTGGCGGATATGTTGAAACAAGCGCAAGGTTCTGACGATGCCAACAGCTCCGGCTATTTGTTCTGGAACAATGCCGGCGTCTATCCGGATGGGTTGTTTAAAAAGAATTAGCGATCAAGCCCACGAGCGGCGGACAGACTAACGCGTTAGCAGTCTGCCCGCTGCCCACCCTCACCATGCTCAAAGGCGAACGAGTGCTCTTACGCGGAGTGCGGCGCGACGACCTGATCCGCCTCTGGGAATTCAACAACGACCCCGAAGTCGAGATTGCGGGCGGCGGCGATCCCCCCATTCCGCAGTCTCTCGAACGTCTCGAAGCCGAATTTGACGAGAACGCGCGCAAGGGCGGTCGCGACGGCGCCTTGTTCGCCATCGAAGCCGATGGCAGAATGATCGGGGTGTGCGGCTTGCATGGCTTTGATCACTTTCGCGGCGTCGCCCACCGCTGCGAGCTGGGCATCACCATCGGCGACAAGGACTATTGGGGCAAAGGGTATGGGCGCGAAGCGATCACGCTGCTGGTGGATTATGCGTTTACGCATTGGAACGTCCAGCGCGTCGGCTTGCAGGTCCTCGCCACCAACGAACGCGCCATTCGCGCATACCAGGCCGTCGGCTTTGTGCAGGAAGGACGTCTGCGGCGTTACATGTGGAGCAACGGCAGTTATGTGGATGGCGTCAGCATGAGCATTCTGCGCGAAGAGTGGCAGGCGCGCAAGACTACCGAGCTCGAAGTCCAACAAGCTGTTCAGGATGCTGTCTCGCACCTGAACGAAACGGAAGAAAAGACCGATCCGCAGGAACCGCGTCCATGAATCATCTCTGTGTCTTTTGTGGCTCGAAAGCGGGCAAACGCCAAAACTATACCACCATCGCACGCGCGCTGGGCACAGAAATGGCGCGCCGCGGCATCGGGCTTGTCTATGGCGGCGGCAGCGTCGGACTCATGGGCGTCATCGCCGATGCGATTCTCGACGCCGACGGCAAGGCAGTCGGCGTCATCCCCACCAATCTCATTGCCAAGGAAATCGAACACCAGCGTCTCACCGACCTGCGCATCGTCAATTCCATGCAAGAGCGCAAAGCCATGATGGTGGACCTCGCCGATGGCTTTGTTGCCATGCCCGGCGGCTTTGGCACCTACGACGAGTTTTGCGAAGTCGTCACCTTGGCGCAGTTGGGCTTGCACTCGAAACCCTGCGCCATCCTCAACCTCGACGGCTTTTACGACCCCCTCATCGCCATGTTCGACCACGCCACCGCCGAAGGATTTATTCGCCCCGACCACCGCGCCATGCTCATCGTCGCCTCCGACCCCGCCGTCCTCCTCGACCGGATGCAATCCTATCGCGCCCCCATCCGCGAAAAATAGTCCGTGATTCCCCCTCCCCCCGCTTTCCCCCCATTTCCCAACCT
>JADZCJ010000030.1 GCA_020851635.1 Anaerolineae bacterium | reverse complement strand
TCGGAGGCGGTTATGTCACGGTGATGGTCCGTGGCGACGTCGGCGCGGTCAAAGCGGCGACGGATGCAGGCGCCGCCGCCGCCAAGCGCGTGGGGGAACTTTTGAGCGTGCACGTGATCCCGCGTCCGCACAACGACGTCGAAATGATCCTGCCGACGGGCAAAGGACAATCGGGCGGACGCAATACCGGCGGAGGAGCCGCATAGCAGCGTATGGCAGACAAATTTGAACTGCGCGCTTACTGCTATATTGATCGTATGCAGCCGCAGTACGCGGCTTTTGTCGGCACAATCACCCAGGGCGACTTGCCCGTCGAAGGCATGGCGGACCTGTATATCGAGGTCGCGCCGGGGAACGAGGTATTCAAACTGGTGGATATTGCCGTCAAGGCGACCGAAGCGAAACCCGGCGCGCAGATTGTGGAACGGGAATTTGGGATGTTTGAAGTCCATTCCCATTCCCAGGCAGCCGTTCTCGAAGCGGGGCGTGTGGTCCTCGAACGGCTCGGGCTGGACGAATCAGAGCGGCTCAAGCCCCAAGTCGCGTCTGTCCAGGTGATTACGCGGGTTGACCCATACCAGGTGCAGCTGCTGAACCGTTTTCGACGAGGCGGTATGCTGGTCGCGGGTGAGACGCTTTTTATTCTCGAGTGTCAACCGGCAGCATATATCAATCTCGCGGCAAATGAAGCAGAAAAGTACGCCAACATCAAGTTGATTCATATTTCTTCGGTCGGGCGATTCGGAAGAATGTGGATGTCCGGCACCGAATCCGAAGTGCTGGCAGCCAAACAGGCGGCGATTGCGGCGCTGGAAAACCTTCCAGGCAAATAGAATCTTGCGCCCTCACCCCCTTTGACAAGCCACAATGGCGCACTGTCGAGCGGCACCCGCGCGCTGTGGCAAGACGCCTCTCGCGCGTTGAGCGAGGGGCGTCTTGTATGGGCTGTGGATGAACCAACGCTTTATGGACAACTCTCGTGGAATTATTGAGCAAAATATGCCGTATCCACAAGCACAGTTGTGTGTTATGATGAGTGCGGGGAAATAATTCCTCACATCCTACCATAGAGGAGTTCAACATGGGTGAAATCATCAATATTGTGGTTTATTTGGTCGCCGCGGCAGTCGTCCTTTTGGTCGTAAGCCGTCTTAATCTCGGGCTTGCAGTTGATGGATTCGTTTCTGCGATCATTGCTGCTGCAGTCATCGCCATTGTCTCGGGGGTCGTCGTATGGCTCCTCGGTCTGGTGGGCATTACCCTGGGGGGGGCGGGCATTTTGGCAGCCATTATCGCGATCATCGTCGCAGCCGTAGTGCTCATGGTCTCGGACCGTTTTCTCCCCGGGATGAAAGTCGCCGGGTTCACCGGCGCCATTATTGCCGCCATCGCCATCGGCGTCGTCGGCTGGGTCCTGAACTGGCTGCTTGGCTTGTTCGGGATCGCCCCCGTGGTCTAGGGCCACAACCCGCAAGCGTTTGTACAATCGAATACGATACGATAAAAAAAACCCGGGGTGGTGAAAACTGCCCCGGGTTTTTTGTTGTCTCGGATATTCAATCGCGCACAGAATCGAAAAATGCAGGCTTTAACGTGGTCACGATAAGACGCCATAAGGACACGGCAAGGAAAGAATTACCGGGCGATTGAACGACGATAGTTTTGGAGGGCGCGTTTGGTTGTATACCAGACGCGCCCGATTTTTTTCGCTTCGAGCCGTCCGAGTCGCGCTGTTCGCCCATTTCCATCTATGAATGGATGGATGGTAGCAATCCGGTCATGCGCAACGGCGGCACGATCAATGGGATGGAGCAGCAACGCATCCGTGCGCAGTCAAAGGGCGCGCCGAATCAAGGCGTTCCTTTTTCGATGTCAAACGCGCCAATAAACGGGATTCCAGTCCGGTTTCAAGAGCCATATCGGATAGGGTCAATTGTACCTTATCCGATACCGATATTGAAAATGGAGTCCGGGACTCGAAAAAAATATTCTCGCATCATGGATGCGAGAATGCCGTTATGTAGTTTGTGACCCTCACTCGACCGCCGGAAGCGCGCGCTCGGTCCAATCAATGGGGTCTACATAGATGCCGTTGACCCACATGCTCCAATGCAGATGGTTGCCGGTGGAAAAGCCGGTCGTGCCGACCTTGCCGAGCAAGTCGCCCGCCTTGACGCGGTCGCCATTTTTTACATCCAGTTCGCTCATATGATAGAACGCGGAAAACACACCGCGTCCGTGGTCGAGAAATACGACGTTGCCGCGGACCTTGAGTTCTTGCGCCAACACCACAATCCCGCCGCCGGGAGCATAGATCGGCGTACCGCCCGGCACGCCGTAATCCTGTCCTTCATGCCCGCACAGTCCCGGCTGACCGCCGTTATAACTGCGCCGTTCGCCAAATTGGGAGCTGACGCGCGGGTTGGGGATGTCGAGCGGCGAGCGAAAAACGCTCTTCCACAGCTGCGCGCCAGAAACCGGCGTCACGGTGCGACTCACGAGCGCGTTTTCGGCATCCATGATGGCGGGGTCGAGGAGCGCGGACATTTCTGCGGTCAAGGTCAGGTCTTCGGTCGGAAATGTGCCCGCGTTCACGCGCACACCAAATTCCAGATTTTGTGGGTTGCCCAGCGTGTCGCGCAGGGTCAGTTTGACGGGGTACTCGCCAATGTAATTGGCGCAGCGCGAAATGCCAATCAGCGCAGCCCAGTCGCCGCCCTGACGATTGAAACGAAGCGCCTGCCGGTCGAATGTGCCCAAAACTTCTGAAACATTTTCGCCCTTGACGCGCAGGGTCACCGTTTCGCCCTGTCGCACCACCTGCGGGACAAGCGAGACGCCGTCGGGCAAGGCAACCGATGTTTCGGTGATTTTGGGAATGATGAGGCGCTGACCGACGTTGAGAATATTTGCATTGGCGATGTTGTTGATCCGCTGTAGTTCCGCCATCGGCACACCAAACTGCGCGGCGATGCTTGCCAGCGTATCACCCGAACGGACAATGTAGGTTTCAACCTCGCCACCTCCTGATGCGCCCGCAGTGAGGGGGGGTGACGCGCCGGACGCGAGGGTTGGAGTGGGTCCGCGCGCGGTGGGCGCGGGTGTGACAACATTCTGCGCGATCGCGCCGGGAATGATCAGGCGCGTGCCGATCGAGAGCGTTGTGGGGTCGGCGATGTTGTTGAGCTGCTGGAGTTCTGCGATCGTGGTGTTGTATTTGAGCGCGATGGCGTAGAGCGTGTCACCCGCCTGCACTATATAGGTGGCAGCTGTCCCCGAGCTTGCAGGGGATGTCGTGCCTGAGGTTGTCGTATTGGACACGCTCGCGCCGTTCGCCGAGACGGCGAGAATCGCCGAAAGCAGAGCGAGCCGCGCCAGAGTCTGGGGATCCATCGAGGGACTTATAGCATGGAGGATGAACGACGAACGACAAAGGACGAACGAAAGTAAGACGGCGGACCAAGGACCGCTAACGCCCTAATTCTTCACTCTATGCGTCAAGGCATAGTTTGCCGAACAATCCTCAAAGCTCACAGCGTTATTAACTCGGGCGGGAGGAAATCAATGCGGTTCAGGTAGACAATGGCGATGCCGTGTTCGCTCACGTCAATGCGCGAAACGGAACAGTTGTTGCAGGTGAACCAGAGATTTTCCTTGTCGGGCAAATTCAACAAGATGGCGAGGAGGTGATTGAAAAAACCGCCGTGCGTGATCAGCCCGACGACATCGTCCGCCTCACGGTGCCGCGCGAGCAGTTCTTGCCACACGCCGCGGGCGCGGTCGGGGCGCAATGCTTTGTCTTCAAAGGGGCGATTCCACCAGCCCGTATCGCCGATATGGTCGGGCAGTCCGAGTTCGGGGTAGAGCGTTTCAAAATACGCGCGGTTCGGTCCTTCTACCCCCACACGTTCGCCTGTCTCCTCGTCATCCAAAAAGAGACCGCCCGTTTCGTGCGCCTCGGTCAGCGCGAGGAGTGGGACATTGAGCGCGCGGGCGACGGCGCGTCCCGTCTCGACCGCGCGGGTCATGAGACTGGTATAGATCAGTCCGGGACGCGCAGCGTCTTGATTCATGCCCGTCAGCGGCAGGCGCGCGCCCAGCTCGTCGCGGAAAAATTCTGCTACACATTCGGCTTGTGCCTTGCCTATGGCGGTGAGTACGGGATCAAACGAGCGTCCCTTGTTCGATTGGGTTTCAGCCCAAATCAGATTGTTTACGGATTGTCCGTGTCGGATCAGATAGAGTCGCATGTCAGAAGAGTTTGAGAAAGGATTGTGAGATGGACGCACAGCATATGATGCGGGTCATAGCGGCGGAGGAACGCGGACGGCGCCGTGGTGCGTCCCAAGAAGATCAATTTTAGCGTGTGGGGGAGAGAGATGCAAATTTTGACACACAATCAGAACCGGCTGCAATGCCAAAAACATTTGACCTCGTGCGCGCATGCGCACGAGTTGAGATTGCCCGCCGCGGAACTACCTGTGCCAAAACACCCGCACGCAACAGCGGTCGCCACGAGATCCCAAGCCGCGCCGCGCCCAGCCCCAGCCAAAATGGGTTAACTGAAATAGGGCTGTATAATCAAGGCGCGAGTCGAATCTGTTTCGCGGTTGGGAGTTGGCAATGGATAATTTACCTCTGCTCGCCACAATGATGGATTTTAGCGGCAAGCGTGTGTTGGTCACAGGCGCGGCTTCGGGCATTGGCAAGGCGATTGCGTATCGCTTTGCCCAAGCGGGCGCGCATTTGGAATTGGTGGATATGGATGCAGACGCGCTGGCGTCGGTGAGCGCGGAACTCGCACGTTTTGGCAAAAGCGTGCACAGTCATACGCTTGACTTGTGCGACACCGGCCGGCGACTTGAAATGTGGACGAATCTGGCGGAGCGCCTGCCGGATGTTCTGGTCAACAACGCGGGCATCTATCCGTTCAAGAAATTCACAAATGTGGATGCCGAATTTTATGCGCGCGTGATGGATGTGAATTTGAATGCGGTTTTCTGGATGTGCCAGGAAATGATCGCGCGGCGCGGCACGCGAGGGGGCGTCATTGTTAATATCGCTTCTATTGAAGCGGTGATACCGTTCAAAGAGGATATGGCGCATTATAGTATCAGTAAAGCGGGCGTGATTGCGCTGACGCGTTCGCTCGCCAAGGAATACGCGCGGCACAGGTTTCGGGTGAACGCGATCATACCCGGGGGAATCGCCACCGAGGGCACGACAAGCGTGGCAAAACGCGTGCTGAAACTCGATGTAGGGCTTGTCAAGAGCGGCATTGAATTTATGCAGCGACTGCCTGTGGGACGCGCGGGACAGCCCGACGAAGTTGCGCGGATGACACTGGTGCTCGCCAGCGACCTCGCCGCTTATGTGCACGGCGCGGCGATTCCGGTGGATGGCGGCTTTCTGTCGGCATAAAGACGCTTTGCCCGGGACGCAACTCGGATAGATCGGCGGTCCCGGCACTTGTGCCGGTCAACACGACTCCTTGCGAAAAAAAACCAGTCCAAATTGGACTGGTTTTTGTGTGAAATCGTATTCCGGCGCGACGCTTGGACCGCCTTATATTCTCTCCCGCTTGCGTCAGACATCCGCGCCCGCAACAGTTTTTTGTGGTCCGATGATCATAAACGCTCGATCTCTGCTGCGGCTTGAGCTCCGGGGTCCGCAAACACCAAATAGACAGCATGGGATGCCGAGCGCGCGTTCAGGCGCTTGAGGATAACTGTCATGTGATTTTTGACCGTTTGAGTCGAAATATAAAGCTGCCTGGCGATTTCATGATGCCGATAACCCTGCGCAACCAAAAAGAGGATCTCGTATTGTCTCTCGGTCAACTGATGATCCATAATTCAAAGGGGTCCCGCTGTGTCAAAGGATGTTGCTTGCCCGGGGCAAGCATAAGAGAAAGAGAACAGCAGACAAAACCTCCGTCGCCACTGCATCCTTGACCCACCTGTTTTGCATCATTCCCGGCAACCGCCGGGTTCCGGACGAGCTCGGGATAATCTGACTCGCAAGAGCAATGGTTGATGATGCAGTAGTGAGGGGCGGTGAGGTTTTACAAGGGTTACGGTTGTACCTGGAAGACTTGGATCAATGCTTCGGGAGAAGAATAAACGCGCTTGAGGTGGTTTTGCGCAACCAGTGAATCGAGGAGTGGTAGAACGTTTTCAACTGCCACATCATATTCAGGCGTATAGACAGCGTGCCAATTCGGCGAGGGTGCGACAAGAATGTATTTCACGCCATATTTTTCCAGGTCCTGCCAAAGCGCTGCTTGGGACGGGTACACATCGGCGATCCAGACTGTCTTGCGCCCACCGTTTAGATAATCCATCCCCGCCTGATCCGTCATGATGACATCCGTCGGCTGCGTATTGGCTTTTAGCCAAGTTGTCCTGGCATACACGTCGCCCATATGGACGATTGAGGATGCGAGGCGCGAGCTTTTGACAAGCGCGGCAGCAATCAAGAAAACTGCCAGCACGGATAAAAGCGCGGGAATCGAACGGCGCACCAAACTGCGCTCGGGCAAACGAGAAACGGAACCGCGGATAAGGAATTCGCACCCCAAAAGAAATGCAAAAAAGAGCTGAGGACCAACCGGATATAGAAAACGGCGACCATCCCACGTCCAAAAGTAAACAATCCCCAAATACACAATCGCAAAGGCAACAAAGCTCGAAATACCTGATTCGCGAATCCATCGGGCAAACCCAAGCACAATGATGCCGAACAACAACAAAGTCATAAACAGCGGCACAAAGGGCAAACCCAGAGACGCAAAGAACGCATCCGAATTGGCACCGCCGCCGACCGGAATCAAAAACTGCCAGAGGTAGACCCCCAACTGCTGCGTGAATTTGTAACCGGGGTACGCCAGGAACACGTTCTGACCTGCCTCCGCCGCCTCGCTGTTTAGCTGGTTCACGTATCCAAAAGGCAAAAGGTCTGCGCCTGTGATCGGAGTCGCCAGCAGAATGACGCCAACAGTAATGCCCATAACCAAAAAGACCAGCACGAGGGTCCTGGAAAAGCCGAGTCCTCTTTTCCAAATCAGATAAGGCAGGACTGCCAGCAGCAAGGTAAAGCCGACGGTCCGGATGAATACGACAAAAACCAAAATTATGCCCATCCACAGGAACCACAGCCGACCCTGCTTGTGTTGCGCCGCGCGCTCGGTCAAAAATAGCGCGAGCAAACAAAAGGTCGTAAAGACCGGTTCCGACATCACCATGCGGCTCTGGTCAACAATCTGTGGCGAAAGCGCATACAATGCCACAACCATCAGCGCCCACCAATAGGACCGCTTGCCGCCGAAAACCTGCCAGCCCCAAAACAACAAGGCACAATTTACCAGAGTGGCAATCAGCGAAATGAGCCGAAAGGCATCGAGGTTTTCTGGCGTCAAGAGCACAAAGGGCACCAAGAGCAGAGGAAAGCCAAATGGAAACTGCGTATGCACCGGCTCTCCGGGGCTGTAAATCAACCCAAAACTGTCCGAGTGCACGAGCGATTGTGCGAGGATAATATAGGAGGCATCATCCTGATACGCCCCGAGTTGAAACTCGCTGTATTTGTTGACAAAGAGGAGGCACGAAAAGAGGGCCAAAAGCAGCCACAACCCAATTTGGAGTCTGGACGGTCCGGCAAGCGCATCCTTTGCCTGTTGAAGAGGAGCCAACTTGTCCACAATGATCGAGATCGGGTTATCGGAAAGACTTGACCAAAGCACGCGAAGACTTTTCTGCAGCATAGCGATCAAGCTCGATTGAATGTTTGGCGCGCAAAAACATCGAAAAGACAGTTACATCCGTGCGCGATGTCCCAACAAATGCGGCATCTGATTGACAAGCAATTGTACACGCCTGTTCAGCACTACATAAGCAAACGCGGCACTGCTGTAAAGATAATAGAGCCAATGACAGGCGATTCCTCCAAGCATAAAGACAAAACCCCGAGATTGCAGCAAAAAGCGATACAACGCAACATTCAAGAACACAAGTCCGATGACCAACGGCGCCAGCAGGAGAGCAGCTGCCGGAACAAGCAATGATGCAAATACGACCAATACGACAAGCCAGCACAGCACGGCGCTAATCCGATGAGCAGGTTTTAGATTGAGGTCGCGCGGGAGTTGGCGCTCGCGCACGAGGAGCTCTGCCCATGGGATGGCACGGTCGCGAATATCCGTTTGAAGGATGCTGCGGAGCGTCCAACGTTTCAGATGCTTGACTTGGAGCTCTTTGACCAGACGGATTCGATATCCCAAACCCGTCAAACGATACCCTAATTCAATGTCCTCGATGGAAGGGCGCCGGTAGTCGGCAAAGCCACCGACGCGGTGAAAGATTTCCCGACGAATCGCCCCACATCCCGCCCAGAAGGTTGCAGCATCCGGTTGGGATGTCTGATGAACATAATGATGGAACAGGTTGCGATACTGTGAGAAAAAACCCTTGTCGCCCGGAAGGTTATCATAGGACCCAAAAATCGCGCTGACCTGTGGATCCGCCAGCGAAGCAGAGACGCGCGCCACGGCGTCGGGATAAACCAATACATCGGAATCCACAAACAAAAGGATTTCACCACTCGCGTGGGCAGCCCCAAGATTTCGCGCGACCGCGGGTCCGCTTCGGGGATGCAGGGTCTGCATCACACATACCCCACGCGATTCCGCATACGCCCTGGAATCATCCGTAGAGCCATCATCAACCACAATAATCTCGTGTGGGGGGGGCGAGAGCTGCTGCAGCGCATCCAGCGCCCGTTTCCATTCCATCCCGCCGTTATAGACAGGCACTATGACCGAAATATTCTGCATCTGTCGAACATGCCTTTGCAAGACCTACAAACGCGATTTGGAGCCGGAATGCGCGGGTTCGTTCCCATTCGGCGCCGAGTTTGGAAGCGACGCCGAATAGATCGGCGGCGCAACCACCGGATTATACTCGGGTTTGGGAAGAGAGACCTTTTGCCTGCGCCGCGCCAAACGGTCCCGCAAGCGAGCACGAAGGTCTGCCAGCAGGTTGTAGGTCCAGGAAACAAAATAGCCGATGGCAAACCCGACGACAAAGCCATAGAAAAAGCCAACCAAACTGCCAAAATAGGTGACGCTGTAACCCCAAAAGTATTGATCAAGCAGCCCCAGATGGGGTCCAACCACCTCGCCTCCCTTGATCACCAGCCACAAGGTGGCGATCAAAAAGATGACGCCAATCAAAAGTCCTGCCACGATCCCGTTTATGGTGGCATTCATGCGTATAACCTGGGTCAGGACCATTTGATTCAGCTCTTGTTCCGGCTGCATGCTCTTTTCGGAATCCATTTGAATATACCCCCGTTCTTGTCAAATCCGAGCGCGCTTTAGAAATCGAGAATCGTGCGCAGAACCTGAATTTGCGCGCGGCGTTGGACGAACGCCATATAGCACACGATGAACGTGTTCCGCAAAAAGGCAAAGAGCCATCCGACACAAAAACCGATGCCAATGCCAAACACAAGCCCGACGAATCCGCCCATCACCGTGACTTGATAACCAGGCATGTATTCGCCGAGGTTGTGGAGAAATACCGACAGCCCCTGGTGCGCGATGCTGATTTCCAGCAGCGTGACCAAAAACAACACCAAACCCATCGTCAACCCCAGCGCCCCGCCAAAGGCGACCGGGTCCAGTTTCACGAAAACATGGCTCAAGGCATCTTGCATGACGCCTGCAACATCTTGAAGTCGGGGATCCGGTTTGACGGCGACCTGTTCGTGGTATTCCTGGTCCACATTCACGCTCCACAGGTCATTCTTTTCGCCAAACATCATATTTCGCACAGCCAACATCGCGGTCAGCATCGAGTGATCCTGGTTGTTGTAGCGATGCAGTCCATTGCGTCCCACCGTCTGAAAATTTTCAAACGTCGCGACATAGCCGCGCAACGTGTCCAGATGTCCGCGATATTCAGAGTCATAGACGGGGTACGATTTCTCGACGCGAAAGACGCAGCCCTCTTCGATATCTTGATACTCAGCCAGTCCGATCCTGGCAATCTCGCGCTTGCCCAGCTCAACGAGGTCCGCATCCGCCATGTTCCAAACGTCGTCGCCCTCGTTGCAGAAATATTCCAACCCCAGACTCGACTTGGCGGGATCGGGGACCATGTCGGGACTCCAATTCTTGAAATTTTGGATGCGTCCGACATGCACTGATGCGTCATGCACATAAATCCAATTGTCGGGAAAGAGGGAGGGATTGTTTACGATGAGGCAAACGGTCAAGAAATCGCGATACTTGATTTGTTTGGCGGCATGCAGCACCTCGGGAGGCGGCGCAGGATCCAACTTGAAAACAAAGTCGCGCAAGGGCATGCTCGAAATAAAATCTGTTCCCGCGATACACCTCGTGTGTCCATTCCCGTTCACCTGCACACCGGTAATGCGCTTGCCGCAGTGTTCGATCCGCACAACATCCTGCTCCAGATGGACCTGGCCCCCACCCTGCTGCACCGCTCCCGAGACCTTTTCCCACATCATGCCGGGACCCAGGCGCGGGTAATGAAATTCTTCGATCAGTGTCTTTATTTTTTGGCCCGGCTTGACAAACATGCTGACCAGCGCGGTCTTGAGTGAAAGGTCCTTGATCCGCTGGGCAGCCCACTCGGCTTTGAGTTCAGAGGTTGAAATCCCCCAGACTTTTTCCGTATATGTTTTGAAAAAGGTCAAAAAGAGCCGCCGCCCAAAGCGATTGGTGACCCATTGTTCAAAAGTATCTTCGACGCGGAAAGGGCGGATTTGCCAGCGGAGATAGCTCAAACTGACCCAAATGCTTTGGACCAAACCCAATCCGGCAAGGGCGTTGAGCGGCTTGAGCGGATAGTAAAAGAACTTTTTGTCATAGTAGATGCGCGACAGGCGGGGGCGCAGCATAAAATCACCGCCCATGACCTCACGCCACATCTGCTGCACTTGTGGCACTTTGGTAAAAAAGCGATGCCCGCCCATGTCAAAATGGAAATTCTTGAATTGCTCGGTCCGGGCAATGCCGCCGACCTTATCGCGCTTTTCGAGCACAACCGGGCGCTCGCCGAGTTTGACAAGCTC
>JADZCJ010000029.1 GCA_020851635.1 Anaerolineae bacterium | reverse complement strand
TCCATACTTCCTCCTTAGAACAGAAAGTATGAACAAAAACTGCACGATGTCCTGAGTACGTTTGGTTGTTAGAGTGCGCACGATGTCGTGAGTACAACTTACTGCACGATGTCCTGATTATTGAGAATTACCACCCAATATACAATCATGATCCACATCACACGCGGCACCACCCGCCCGTCGGGAAACGTGATCAACAAAAACGCCAGGGAGATGCTCGCCACGTAATCAAGAAATTGAATCGGCAGGTTGAGGGCAGGGTATGCGTCTCCTATTGCAAGCCGCCCATCCGACGTCTGCGACAAAATCAATGCCAGCGAAATAATCAGCGCGCCGCGATCATTTGGTTTGCGCACAAAGATCAAAAGACCGATCACAACCCACACAAGGATCTGGAGACTGCGCACTATGGTGTACATCAAAGCATACTGCTGTGGAGACCACCCTTGCGCCTGCAGCGCGGCGAGTTCTGCCGTCGTCGGAATCAACATTTCAGAGCAGGTAGCAGCATCAGACACGCACGGTCCTTGCAGCTGCGCGTAATAGACCGGCATGCCAATGACACTCAAGCCGATTGCCAACCCTGCCAGAATCACCCAGACAATCCTCGCAATTTTTATCATTTGCCGGACTCCGATGTCTTGCCCGCGTGTTCCTGTACGATGCGTTGATTACCCTTTAACCACAAACTCATGCTTTTCGGCTCCATCGTCTCATCCACCACCTGCATCAAGCGCGCCGTCAATTTCTCCAAATCCGTCTCATCCCGCACCGTGTTGGCAAAATCCGCCAGTACCTTTTGCGCGTCATATTTTTTCCGATTGAACCGCCGGTCAATCGCATTCTGAATCCGGTTCCGTAAAGGCACAAACAACGCCGCGATCGCCAGCGTCGAAAGCACGGTCACGATTTCGTTCTGTCCCGACCCTGTCAGTCCCGCAAAGAGCCGCTGGAGCAAAATGACACTCCCGAAAAACACCACCAGCAGCAGTGCAGTGACAAGTGTATACGTCAGCGTACGGCGAATGATCACGTCAATGTCAAAGAGACGTGAGCGTAGAATGGCAATGGTGATCGAAACGGGGAGCACAAGCAAGAAAAAGTACCAGAGGAAATTACCAAAAAAGTTGACAAAGAGAGTGCTGTATCCTGCATCTTGCCCATTGAGAAAAACAATCGCCAAGACAAAAAACAAAAGCAATGGCGCAAGACCCAATACAAGCCCAAAGAGGACCCATTTGACTTGCTGTCGTGACACAGTGCTCGCGTGTCGATAACGATACATCTGGGAGAGCAGGATACTGCCAAAGATCGCCAGTCCAACGACAGGAAAGTTCTTGTCATACAAGTCGGGCTGAAAAAGACGCCACACCTGCATGCCCGTGAACAGCAAGTAAACCCAACGCACCCAGCGTGGCACAAAATGCCCATCGGGAAAAGTGAAAAACCAGAGCAGGATGAGGAGGGTGATAAAAACAGCTGTAAGGTCGCCTGCTTGCGTCCAGATCGGGTTCACCTGCGCCAGCGAATCATAGGGTCCCAAAAAAGTAATTAGAAACAGCGATGTCAACCATGCCATCCAATCATCCGATTTACGCCAAAAGATAAAAATACCCAAGCCAGTGTAAATCAGCGGCAGCAAGACCTCGAGCCACTGAAAGAACCCGACATAGGCGTCGGGCGAAACACCCATTTCCGCGACACGCGCAAGAAACTCTTGCGCGGTGATTCCGCTCCCCGATGTGACAACTTGTGGCACAGCAGAGAGTTTGACCGGTACGGTAAAGAGGTACGCCCCCAAATAAAACACGGTAATGACAACCCACGCGATGCGCGCGAGTGCAAGCCAGGGGCGTTGTAAACGTGTATCAGATGTCGTGCCGCTTTCAGCTACATGTCTCATGGATTCCTTAAAACTTGTTTCTATCTTTTTCTAGCCACAATTCACCTTTTTTGTCGTTTGCGGTCTTTTTTCTTTCGGCCCTTGCCTTTGGGCTTTTGGCCTGAACCTTTATTTGGCGCAGTATCGCCTGTCTCGTGCCGTTCGTTGGCAAGATGTCCTTGGCCTTGCATTTCTGGATGAATCGCTTCTTGTGACGTCTCCAGTCTGTCGTCTGCGGTCTGTAGCGTGTCCAATGTCGTCTGCGGCTTTGCTTGCGCCTCTCGTCCAAACAATCGAGGACGCAGCATCGAAATCCCCACGCACACCGCCAATATCAGCGAGCTCAGGGGCAAAAGAAATGCATAGCCCAGTTGCAGCGGCGTAACCGTGGCGCCGGTGTTCAGCGTCGGGAGCAGCCGCAGCAAATAGACCACACCGTAGATCAGCGCGCCTGCCGCGACCCATTTGATTTGCTGCCGCTGTGCCGCATCTGCGACGCGATAGTAGCGATAGCCCGGCGAAAACAAAAACGACGCGATAAAGAGCGCGGTAATACTGTTGAGCGGGGTGGGCAGCGCGCCCGTGTCCAACAATGTTCCCCGAAAAAAAACCGCGCCAAATGTGCGCAGCACCCACGCCAGCGCCAACCACCGCGTCCAGGCGGGCACAAACACCCCGTCAGGAAATACATAAATCACCGCAAGGGATGCAAGCCCGGCAAATTGAACGATCCGGACGATCGGCGCAAGCCACGGATGATAAAATAACGCCCACGCCGCCAAGCCCTCGTCAATCACCGTCGCGCCGACTAAAATGAGCGCCAGTGAAAAGAAAATGCCGGGCAGTTCGCCGGATTTGCGCCAAAAAACCAAAATCCCGACCACAATCCAGGGCAACACTTTGACAATCGCGCCCGCCGTCAAAAAAAGCGCATACAGATTTGGCGGAATCCCGAGTTCTGCCAGCGATTCATGACGTGTCAGACAGGACTCGCGCGCCTGCCCCACCAACATCACGCACGGCTCGCGCAAGCCGTTATAAAGACCAAGTGTCCCCAACACAAAAATGGTCACCGCCGCCGCAGTCAACAGGACCCAGAGCACGTTAGCCCACAACACCTGATTGTTTCGGTCCAACGCGTATTTTTCTATATCAGTCCGAATCCGTGTATGCATCCGTCATCCGTCATTCATTATTCGTCGTCCGTCCCATGTCGTTCGTCCTTCGTCATTCGTCGTTCGTCATCCGTCATCCCTTGCCGTCCGTCGTCTGTCGTCTGCTTTCAGCCACAAACTCACGCTCCTCGGCTCCATCGTCTCGTCCACTACCTGCATCAGCCGCGCCGTCAATTTCTCCAAATCCGTCTCGTCGCGCACCGTGTTGGCAAAATCCGCCAGCACCTTTTGTGCATCGTACTTTTTGCGGTTGAACCGCCGGTCAATTGCGGTCTGCACCCATTTCCGCAGCGGCACAAACAACGCCGCAATCGCCAGCGTCGAAAGCACGGTCACAATCTCGTTCTGTCCCGAACCGGTAATGCCCGCAAATATCTGCTGGAGCAAAATGATGCTGCCAAAAAAAACGAACCCGAGCAGCGCGGTGACCAGACCATACGTCAGCGTGCGGCGGATGATAATGTCAATGTCAAACAGCCGGTAACGCAAAATCGCAATCCCGATGGAAATCGGAATTAACATGATCGAGATATCGAACAGCACCGCATGCCAACTTGGCGGGTTCGCTCCCACAAATACAAAGGCAGCGCTTGCGTATAGCACAATAAAGACACTGCACGCGTATAGAAACCACTTGAGCTGTTCGCGCTCGACACTGCCGGCACGCCGATAGCGGAGCACGACGGCGAGCACGCACAGCGCGACGGTGCTCACGAGGGCGATAAACCACGGCGTCTGGATTGCCTCGAACTTGAAATCTTTAGGCAGCAGCACGATACCGGTCGGATTGGGAAACGTTATTCCGGTTGTCGCGTCTTGCCATTCGGCTGTAAAGGTGATCACCCCCACAAAGATCACAAACAGTAGCAGCATCAACCCGACCACCCACCGCCAGCGCGGTGAAAGTAACCGCCCTGTCGGAAAGATGAGCAATATGAGCAGCAGCGGACCGATCAGCAGCCACCATCCCCATCCGCTTGTCCACATCGCCAGGATTTGCGCCGTCGTCAGCTCTGCCGCGCTGTTCGCAGTCTGTGTATAGTAGACCTGGAGCGGCCCGAGGACTGCCATTGCAAGGGCAATGACCATCAGCAGCCAGCCGATCCGATTGCGCGCCAGCCGCGACAGAATCAATGCGCCGACCAGTCCAAACACAACCGGAAATAGGTTGCTCAACAGCGCGTTGACAACCCCAAAAAAATCTGTGCCTTGTTCAGAGTCATTTGACCAGAGCACAAGCCCATACACCGTGCCCGCAATCACCACCCCATACAATCCCCATGCAAACCACGCCGCTCTATTATTGACCATCATCATTCAACCCCTATCCTTCGCCTTCCGCCGTCTACTTGTTCGCCTGTTTCCCTGTTTCCCGCTTTAACCACACACTCACACTTTTCGGCTCCATCGTCTCATCCACCACCTGCATCAAGCGCGCCGTCAGTTTCTCCAAATCCGTCTCGTCCCGCACCATGTTGGCAAAATCCGCCAGCACCTTTTGTGCATCGTATTTTTTGCGGTTGAACCGCCGGTCAATCACGATCTGAATCCGCCTCCGCAGCGGCACAAACAATGCCGCGATGGCGAGGGTGGAAAGCACGGTCACGATTTCGTTTCGTCCCGAACCGGTTAATCCCGCAAACACCTGCTGCAAAAAAATCACACTACCCAAAAAGATAAACCCCAGCAGCGCGGTCACAAGCCCATAGGTCAGCGTCCGCCGAATAATGACGTCAATGTCCCACAAGCGATACCGCAGGATTCCGATTCCAATCGCAATCGGAAAGATGGCGTATCCCAAATTGCCTGCCATTATGAACAAATCGTCCCAAATGCTCGCCGCGAAGGTTGACACAGTGCTGGTGGGAAAGAGCGGCACGAACAATAACGCCACCGTAATGACCAGAAAACCCGCCAGCCCGGCCACAAACCATTTCGTCTGTTGTTTTTCAAGGGGCGAGGCATAGTGGCGGTAGCGCCAACTCTGGGCATACACACAGCCCACCATCAAAGTGAACGCCGCCGCCGCGCCAACCGGCGCAAGCGGGCTTTCCGGCGTCACAAAAAGCGCGGGGGCAAGCGCCCACGCGGTCGTCGTGATAAAACCGACGACCGCGACCACGCGCGTCCACGGGGGCACAAAGCGGCCATTCGGATAGAGGACCATAAACGCACACAACAGGGGCCAGGACGTCAAAGTGCAAACGAGCGCCGCACTCCAGTACCACAGCGGAGGATTCAGGTAAAATTTCAGAAACTCGGCAATTTGCGGATACGAGTTTGACGCGCCAAAACCGACCAAAAAGATGGCGGTCAAAAGCGCAAATCCATCGTCGGGTCGCCTGAGATAAATCAAGAGCGCGACAATGAAATTGACGAGAAACACACTGCCGGTTACAAGAAAAAAGAATCCTGCGTATGCGCCCGGGGATAGACCGGCTTGTGCCAAGCCCTCCGTGATCCGTTCGGATGGATTCTGAAACATCGGAATCACCACCCAAACATTAATGCCCACAAACACAAAGCCGCAAAACGCGAGCGCCACCCAGAGCACCCGCCCCGCGCGAATCAACTGTTTGCGCCTCTCACTCGTCATTATCATCTCTGCATCCCACCTGTCTCCCCGTTTCCCCGTCCCCCGTCATTCGTCGTTCGTCATTCGTCGCCGCCCACCTTCCTTTTTCAACCACAAACTCACGCTCCTCGGCTCCATCGTCTCGTCCACTACCTGCATCAGCCGCGCCGTCAATTTCTCCAAATCCGTCTCATCCCGCACCGTGTTGGCAAAATCCGCCAGCACCTTTTGTGCGTCATACTTTTTGCGATTAAAGCGTTTATCAATCGCGTTCTGCACTCGGTTCCGCAGCGGCACAAACAGCGCGGCGATGGCGAGCGTCGAAAGCACCGTCACGATTTCGTTCTGCCCCGACCCCGTCAGCCCCGAAAATATCTGCTGGAGCAAAATGATGCTGCCGAAAAAGACACCCAGCAGCAGCGCGGTCACGAGCGCATATGTCAACGTGCGGCGAATGATAATGTCAATGTCAAACAGCCGGTAACGCAAAATAGAAACCGCGATCGAGAGTGGAATCAATAGCAGCGAAAACATCCAGCCAAACGGCTGAAGATACATCGTAATGAAAGACACATCTTGTTCGGGATTGCCGCCGGGCGCCCAAAAGACCGTCGAGACGGTCAAGGCGAACAGCGTAAAGGCGAACGCAACCGTGAATACAACCCACTTGATTTGCTGGCGTTCCAGTGGCGTCGAGACTTGGCGATAGCGATAAATCGGCGCGCCGATGATTGTAACCAGTGATCCAATCGCAAAGATGGGAAAGAACCATTCCGTGCTTTTGCTCAGCGCGACGAGTGGCGGTGGCAAGGCGAACGCATAGCTGTTCAAGATATTGTACGCGCTGAATGTTATGGCGATTACGATTGACCAGCGCGGGACGAAACGTCCTGTGGGGAAAACGAAAAAAAAGGAATTGATGCATAGATTTCCAATCAACGCCGCGATGGGAATGACCCAAACCCAGTTCGGATAGGCAGCCGCGAATGCTTGCCAAGGCGGGATCGCGCCCGCCATGCCATTTCCCACCATCAGCGCCGAGATGACCAAGGCGCTCCGTTCATTCGATTTCCGCAAAAAGATGAGCAAGCCGAGTCCACCCCACGCCAGCGCCAACGGCGCTTCCCAGAGGAAACGCAAAAAATTATACGTTTGTACGCTCAAACCCATCGCTTGCAGCGCGGCGAATTGACTTGGCGCAAGGTCGCTGTTTGGCAACTGCTGCAGCATCGCAATCTGGCTCAAAATTTGCAGCAGCGTCAACGTCGCGGCAAAAACAATCCAGCTGACGCGCGCGACGACGAGCCGACGACCGTCTAGGATTTCGGTAGGATTGGTTTGAGGTTTCAAAGTGCTTGTCGTTTCCATGTTATAATTATTTGCAAAAGGGGTACATCCATGTCAATCAGAATCAAACGTTCAAATGAGAATGCCATTTTTCTCCCCGCCTGGCTCATGTCCCTTCTCAACCTAAGCGAGGGCAGCGAGGTCAAAGCGATCATCGAAAACCAATCTCTCCGTCTTGCCCGTCTTGACCAATTCTTAAAGTTACGCGGCGCGTTAGCGAATGACCAAGCATTTGACGAGGCGATGGAACACATGGAGCGTGCCTGGCAGCAATGGATAGTTCCCGAGTCTGTCTAGACACAAGTGTTTTGATTGCCTACCTCAAAGGACGCGAGCCCGGCGCCACGGCAGTCGAACGCGCAGTCAAAGACGCTGCTTGTTACATTACCTCTATCACTGTGTACGAGCTGCTCTTTGGCGTTGCTCGCGCCCAAAAACAAATTGGTGAGCAAGAACTGCTTGGGTTAATGATCATTCTTCCATTCGATGAGTTGGCTGCGCGCCGTGCCGCCACATTGCACGATGATTTGATTCGTCGCAATCAAGAGATTGGTGTCAAAGATATGTTGATTGCCGCGATTTGCCTCGAACACGATTTGCCAATTCTGACGTTGAACGACCGCCACTTTAACCGCACCCCAGGATTGGCTGTTCTGACCCCCGAATTATTTCTAACGCAGAAATAATTCGCCCGTCCACGCTCATCTACTTGCTCTCTGTTGTCTGCTGTCGGCTGTCCGTCGTCCGCTTTAACCACACACTCACGCTCCTCGGCTCCATCGTCTCATCCACCACCTGCATCAACATAAGAGTTTGGGCTGAAATTGATCGGGAATCCGGCAACGAGGCGCGGGTTACAAGATTTTTTAAATACGTTGTAGCGGCGCTTGCGCCCTCTGGCGATCGTCGAGTTGTCTGCCCACAGAAATCTGTATATAATCATCATATACGCAGATGAGCGATTGGGACCAGTCTCGTTCACCCTGCGCACTGAACAAACGTTGATTCGAATCATTTCGGCGCGTCCAATGCACAGAAAAGAAAGAGCTGTTTATGCCCAAACATCTGAAAAAGATTCCGAAATTCAAGAATGAAGCGCAAGAGCGCCGTTTTTGGGAGACGCATGATTCGACCGACTATGTAGATTGGTCCAAGGCAGAACGCGTGCGCCTGCCGAACGTGAAACCCTCCACACAGACGATTTCGCTCCGTTTACCGACCCATATGTTGGAACGCATCAAAATCGAAGCAAATAAACGCGACATTCCCTACCAATCATTGATAAAGGTTTGGCTTAAAGAAAAGGTCTTGTAAATTGCGCGGCGATATTTGTCGTCCAACCAATTTTGCCGCGCGGCAAGCCCCACCAGCGCTCTACTTTTCTCCCTGCCGCCTTTTCTCCCCTCGCAACCACACACTCACGCTCTTGGGCTCCATCGTCTCGCCCACCACCTGCATCAAGCGCGCCGTCAGTTTCTCCAAATCCGTCTCGTCGCGCACCGTGTTGGCAAAATCCGCCAGCACCTTTTGCGCGTCATATTTCTTGCGATTGAATCGCCGGTCAATCGCGTTCTGCATCCAGTTTCTCACCGGCACGAATAATGCCGCAATCGCCAGCGTCGAGAATACTGTCACGATTTCGTTCTGCCCCGACCCCGTCAGCCCTGCAAACACCTGCTGTAACACAATCACACTCCCGAAAAACACTACCAGTAACAGCGCCGTCACAAGCCCGTAGGTCAGCGTGCGCCGGATGATAATGTCAATATCCCACAAGCGCGCCCGCAAAATCGCGATTGTGAAGGCAGTCGGTTGGATGATCAAGCCCAGCCACCATCCGAGACCGCCCAACGCGTCCCACCACGGGACCGGCGCACCGGGCGGCAGGTTCTGCACAATCGTATAGGGGATGCTCACAATCGCAAGCAGCCCATACGAAACGGCAAAACCCAAAATGACCCATTTGGTCTGCTGGCGTTCCAGCGGCGTATTCAGCCGGAAATAGCGATAGATTTGAACGCCCAGGGCAGCCAGAAACAGAGCGCCAATCAGCACATACCCAAACTGGGCGGCAGATGTGTTGATCCGGATCAAGACACTCCAATCAGTCAGCGTCAAAGCCCAATACAGCATTATCCCACCGCAGGCGACAAGCATCCAGCGGGTCCATCGCGGCACAAAATGCCCGTTCGGAAAAATGAGAAACAACGCAAGCGTGGGGAGCGGAAAAAGTATCCCCTGCCAGAAAAGGACCAGATCGCCTGCAGCGGGAGCCCAGTAGGGCACAAAATGCTCCAGCGGTCCCGCCAGCAGATTTCCGTACAGGATCAAATAAAAAGACAGGTATAGCGCCATCCGGTCGTCCGGTTTTCGAAAAAACAAAAGCGCCGCCAGCCCCAGACACAAGACAGCACAGCCGATGGACAACATCACGCCGGTCCATTGGGCTGCCAGCTGCACCTCCGAAAAACCCGCGACCAATTCAACCCGGTGGATCTGCGCCCAATACCCGGGCAACGACCCAACCAGGATCACGACCGTAAAGATGAATGCCAGCCACCACAGCGCGCGCACTAGTCGGTGCGCCGCGGTTTTCCGTCTTGCGTTTTCAACCATACCTGCACACTCCGCGGCTGCATCGTTTCCTGCACCACCTGCACCAACTCACCCGTCAATTTCTCCAAATCCGTCTCGTCGCGCACCGTTTCACCAAAATGCTGCAGGATTTTTTGCGCGTCATATTTCTTGCGGTAAAAGCGCCGGTCAATCGCGCCCTGCACCCGATTCCGCAGCGGCACAAAGAGCGCCGCAATCGCCAGCGTCGAAAGCACCGTGATGATTTCCGAACGCTGTCCGCTCACCGTCGCAAACGCCTGCTGCAAAAGCACCACGCTTCCAAAATACACCGTCGCCAGCAGCGCAATCACAATCGCATACGTCAGCGTCTTGCGAATAATGACGTCAATGTCCCACAAGCGGTATTTGAAAATCGCCACCGCAATCGAGATCGGAATAAAGAGATAGCCGATAAACCCGATAGGGAGATAGACAAAGAAATAAAACGCCAGCCGTCCGACCGAGGGCTGCGACGGCGGAAAAGCGACCGAGATGATCGTGAACGGAATGAAAGTAATAAACGACCCCAGAATTCCCGCCATCACCCATTTCGTCTGCTGTCGTTCCTGCGGGTTCGAGACACGCCGGTAACGATAAATGACCGCATAGCCGCCGACGACAAACCAAAGAAAAAAAGCGCCCAGTATCCAAAACGCCAGCAGCCTCTCATCAATCGCCGCGAACCAGGTCGGAAACAGCTGCGGGAGCGAACTGGGGGGAATCGAGAGGATAATAATGATCGGCGCCGCCCAACGCGTCCACCCCGGCACAAACCGCCCGTTCGGAAAAATGAACGGTAGCAGTAGAAACACCGCCGTGATAAAAATATATGTGAGGACCACACACGGCGTCAACACTCCGACTTGTGTGACCCCTTCCACCATAAACCCCGTCAGCATCAGCGACAACAGCAGCGCCATCCAATCGTCGGACTTGCGCCAAAAAATCAACAGCCCTACGAGGAGAAAGCCGATGCGGGGCAACACAAAATTGAGCGCCATTGCCAGCTGCATCAACGTCGTCGAGATGCCCTCCTGCTCCGCCAATGCCATATCTTCGCGGCTGATCATCCACGGCGCGCACGGCAGTGTGCCGGGAGCGCAGCTCGGCAGCGGCTCATTCAGATAGCGCGCAACGCCGACCACGGCGACGACCACCGCCGAGATCGTACAGATCAACCAAAGCGCCCGCGCAACATTCAGCCACGGAGGATGTAGGGTTGTGTTGGAATCGTTCATGGTTCGTTGTCATCACTCCTTTTTCCAGAATTTGCAAAACCGCACGAGCTCGATCGTCATTCGTCATTCGTCCCTCGTCCTTCGTCGTCCGTCATTCGTCCTTCGTCTTTCGTCGCCGCCCGCCGTCCCCTCTCAGCCACACACTCGCACTTTTCGGCTGCATCGTTTCCTGCACCACCTGCACCAACTCACCCGTCAATTTCTCCAAATCCGTCTCGTCGCGCACGGTCTGTGAAAATCTCTCCATCACCTTTTGCGCGTCATATTTCTTGCGATAGAACCGCCGGTCCACCGCTTGCTGCACTCGGGCGCGCAGCGGCACAAACAGCGCCGCAATCGCCAGCGTCGAAAGCACCGTGATGATTTCCGAACGCTGTCCGCTCACCGTCGCAAATATCTGCTGGAGCAAGACCACGCTCCCGAAATACACAACTGCCAACAGCGCGACGACGGTCGCATACGTCAGCGTTTTGCGGATAATGATATCAATGTCCCACAACCGGTAGCGAAAAACCGCGATGGCGATGCAGACCACCAGCGCCACATACGAAAGAAAATAGAGCGGATACTGCACCCACAACAAGAACAAGAGGCGCTCCAGAGTCGGCTGTGTGGGCGGAAAAAAGAACACGAGACCGGCGACAGGAAAAAGCGTGATGGACCAGCCCAAAATCCCGATCATGATCCATTTGGTCTGCTGCCGCTGCGCCGGGTTCGAAATCCGGCGGTAGCGATAAATCACGGCATAGATCGCCAGACCAAGCCACGCCATCGTCATGATCAAAACAGGACCCCACGCGTTCGGGTCAATCGAATTGCCCCCGGCGAATGCCGTGCCGATCGCAAGCAGCGCCGCCAGCGGCACCGCCACCCACCGCATCCGCGACGGGACCACGCGCCCGTTCGGGAAAATGAACGGCAGCAGCAAAAAAATCACCACCGCCAGAGAATATAGGACATTGGCAAGCGGACGCAGCGGCAAGGGAGCGGTCATCCCCTCAAACACAAAAAGCACCAGCATCAGGGAGAGCAGCCACGCCATCCAATCATCCGATTTGCGCCAGAAAATAAAGACGCCAATGACCACCCAAACCAGGTGCGCGAGGGTTCCCGGTGCATGCGAGCCCAAAATCAGCAGCGGGCCCGCAATCCCCAGCGTCTGCGCTACCGCCAGGTCTTCCCGGCTCAATTCGTACGGGTTGCAGACCGCCTCCGGCGTCGTGCATTCGGGCAAGGGTGCGCCCAGTTGTGCCGCGAAACTGACCACAAAAATCCCCAGCGCCGCGAGCGCGAGCAAGATCCAAACGATGCGCGCAATCGTCAGCCAGGGGGGACGCAGTATTGTATTGGAATCCGACATGGTTTGTTGTTGGGATTCTATATCAAATTCCTACCTTTGTCCGCCCTGCCTCACGCTTTCCTTCCCACCAGCCATGCCAGCACAGCCCCATACAGCGCGTGCGCCAGTGCCAGCGCCCAGACGGACATCTCGGCGAGTGGCGACGCCGTCCGCGGCAAAATGATCCACTCGGCGATCAGGAAAATCAGCAGCCCGTAAAGCACCCCCAACCCCAACCGGACGCCCGGATTCATCCTCTCCCCAAGCGCTCGCGCCACACCCAGCGCCAACATCCCAAAAACAACGCCGTAAATCCCCGACACGGCGACGTGCGTAAACAGCCCCACCCAGGGGGGTGCCGCTGCGTCAACGCCAAAATAGCTCAAAACCTCGAGCGGCATCACTCCCGCCAGCCATTCGAACGCGACCACAAACAGCGTCATCACCAGCCCCGCGACAATTCCATACATCAACCCTTCCACTGCCGCATCGCCGAGTTTGATCTGTTTGTTGATTTGTATTGGCAGTTCCATTTGTGCCTCCTTCCGTCCCGTTCACAAAGAAATGTGTCGTTACATTTGATTTGTATCACCGCGTCGTCCCCCAAACGTTACGAAAAGCGTTACCGAGTCCGATGTCCCGGCGACTGCGCCCATCCAACAAAAAACCCCTCTCCTGTGGGAGAGGGGTCATGCACAGAACCGGTCACGCAGCCAACTATGCCTATTCTTTTCCAAACGCGGTTTGCAGTTCCGCTTCTTCGGCTTTGCTCAGATTGGTCGCAATCACCTTTGCTTTGGTGCCCTTGAGCGCATCGCGCACTTTGTCGCGCACCGCGCCGCTCGTCAACAGAAACAATGCGGATGTGCCTTCGGTCACCTCGCTGCGTGCGCTCGCGATGAACGAGTCGTCAATCCCGTAATCCGAGAACTTGCCCGCCAGCGCGCCCATCGCCGCTCCAATCGCCAGCCCGAAAAAGGGCACGAAAAAGATCAGCCCGAACAACATGCCCCAGAACGCGCCGCTCAGCGCGCCCGACGCGGCCAGATTGTTTAGCTGTTTTGTTTGCGGCTTTTTCGCGCCTTGCTTCCAGGTCACGATTGCCGCATCCTGCACCGTGATCAGTTTCTGCTTTTGCAGCTCTTTGACCTTTTCCAGAAAATTCTTGGCGCCGTCCGGCGTGTCAAACTTGAATGCTGTGAGTGTAGCCATATTTATTTTTCTCCTGTAGATTTGGACTCGTAGTGATGACTCGAGTCGTTGGAATTTTCAGACGCTTTCACAAATCTTTTGAGCTTGCGGTTCCTCCTCTCATTCTGCGCTGCGAGAGCTCGCGCGTTTCTGCGAACCCCGCACGCGCCCTTACGTGATCTGCGGCAGATAGCCGGGTCCCAGCGGAACATTCAACAGGAACCATACGATAAACAGCAGCAGCCATGCAATCAAAATCGCGATCACATACGGAATCATCAGCGAGATCACCGTTCCGATGCCCGCGTTTTTCTGATACCGCTGGACAATCGTCAGGATAAAGGGCAGATACACCATCAACGGTGTGATCGCGTTCACGGGCGAATCGCCGATGCGATACGCCGCCAGCACCGACTCGGGCGCAACCCCCAGACGGATAAAGAGCGGCACAAAGATTGGCGCAAAGATCGCCCATTTCGGCACCGAGCCGGGCATGATAAAGTCCAGCAGCACAATGACGAGAATCATCACAATCAACAGCGGCAGCGCACCAATGTTCGCTTGCTCCAGAATCCCCGCCAGCACCACGGCGATATAACGCGGCAGATTGCTGTAATTGAACAACGCGATAAATTGGCTGATCATCAACAGCATAAAGACCAGTCCCGCCAGCCCCGCAAATGTCTTGGTCACCGCCTTGATCACATCCGCGCTGCTCTTGACCGTGCCCGCGACTTTGCCATACGCAATTCCTGCGATCAGAAAAAACAGGGTAATGATAAACAACAAACTGTCCATCAGCGGCGAGTTGCCCCCGACCTGTTCTTCGGGTTGGCGCAGCGGCGCGCCCGGCGGCAGCGTAAGGAGCAAGATCAGGACGGCCACACCCAACACAGCCAACCCCGCCGCCCGCAGCGCGCGTGCCTCCACTTCCGGCGCCAGCTCTTGCTTGACATCCGCCGCCGCATCACCCGCCCCCGTGCCCGCTTCGGGCTTGTACTCGCCCAGCCGCGGCGCAATGATCCGCGACGCCACGACCGCCGCCACCGCCGCAAGCACGATGGACGAACCGATCCCAAAAAACAGGTTCGCGCCAATCGTAATCGGCTGTCCGCCCGCCAGCGCAATGGACTCGTTCGTAATCTCGGTCAACATCGCATCAACCGGCGTGGGAATCAGGTTCACGGTAAAGATACACGCGACGCCCGCAAACGCCGCCGACAACCCCACAAGAGGGTGACGCTTGACGCTCGCAAACGCCACCGCCGCCAGAGGTATCAGAATTAAATATCCCGCGTCGGAAGCGACCGACGACAGCACCCCCACAAACACAATAAAAAAGGTGAGCAGTCCCGCCGGAGCCACCTGCACCAGTTTGCGGATCATCGCGTTCATCAAGCCCGCTTCTTCCGACACTCCCGCGCCCATCAGCGCGATAAACGTGATCCCGATGACCGCAAAACCGGAAAAGTTCGGCACAAACGACGTAAAGATGAATCGAATCCCCTCGATGCTCAACAAACTACGAATCGTGATTGTCTCGCTTCGCACTTCGAACTCTTCCTCGTATGGCGATGTTGGGTTGATATAGCCCGGCGCCGCGCTGTCCTCGTACAAATCCACAATCGAGTCCACCGGCACCGGCACCGCAATCTCTTCTGTCACGCTGACACCCAACAGCGACAGGACGGCGGAAAGCACAATGACCCCGATAATGAGATACAAAAACATCATTACCGGGTGAGGCACCTTGTTGCCGATCTTTTCGATCGCGCCCAGGATGCCCCCGCCTGATTTGCTTGGGTCGTCCGCTGTCGGATTCTTTGCGCTCATTTCTGCCTCCACATTGAGTGATGCTGTATTTTTAAGGATGAGCTAATTTTGGTAATTGCGGAGAAACTCGGTGAGCAAGCGCACACCCACCCCCGTCCCGCCGGGCGAGTCAAATGCTTTGGCGGGTTTGTCCGCCCATGCGGTGCCGGCAACGTCCAGATGCGCAAACGGATAATCGCCGACGAACGCGGCGAGAAACGCGCCCGCCGTGATCGAACCCGCCGGGCGTCCGCCGATATTCTTGACATCGGCAATTTCGCTCTTGATCATTTGATGATACTCGTCCCAGAGCGGCAGCTGCCACACGCGTTCGCCCGTCGTCTCGCCCGCGCGGCTGATTTTTTCAGCCAGCGCCTGGTCCGTCGCCATCAGCCCGGTCGCGTGTGAACCCAACGCAATAATGATCGCCCCCGTCAAGGTCGAGAGCTCGACAATCGCATCCGGTTTGTAGCGTTGGGCAAAAAACAACGCATCCGAAAGGATGATGCGCCCTTCGGCATCCGTGTTCAGCACCTCGATCGTCTTGCCGCTCAACGATGTCACAATATCGCCGGGACGATACGCCGTCGAGCTCGGCATATTCTCCGCCGACGAAACAAGACCCACTACATGCAGCGGCAGTTTCAACTCGGCGACGACCTGCATCGCGCCAAACACCGCCGCCGCGCCGCCCATGTCCGACTTCATCGTCTCCATCGCATCCGCCGGTTTCAGCGAAAGCCCGCCCGAATCAAACGTCAGCCCTTTGCCGACCAGACAAATCGTCGGCTTGCCTTCACCCGCTGCGCCATATTCCATCGCGATAAAACGCGGCTCGTTTGCGGACCCTTTGCCGACGGCGAGAATCCCGCCAAACCCTTCATCCGTCAATTCCTGTTTGCCCCGCACGGTCACGCGCAGCCCCAGCCGCTTGCCCAGTGTCACCGCCTCATCACCCAGCAACGCCGGAGTGAGCGCATAACCGGGATGATTGACCAACTCGCGCGCCAGGATCACGCCGCTCGCAATCGCCTTGCCGGTTGTCACGCCGCGCCGAATTTGCTCGACATCGCCGTTGACAAAAACGGTCGCGCGCTCGGCTCGAAAGATCTGGTCATCGGACAAGCCCGTTCGATAATGCCAGTAGCGATACGCGCCCAACTCGATCCCTTCGGCAAACGCCTGCCCGCTCGCATCCCCGGGCAGCGGCAGCGCGCCGTTCACGCCAATCGTCACCGCAGCCACCTTGAGCGCGCGCGCCTTTTGCACCGCCGTCGCCGCTGCCTGGCGAATCGTGCTTGTAGACACGGTGGCACGCGAACCCAAGCCGACCAAAAGCAAACGGCGCGGTCCCCCTTGATTGCGCGGATACAGCAGCAGCGTCTCGCTCGCGCCCCCGCGAAAATCAGCAGGTTCAAAGAGACCCGCCACCTCTTGCGGCAGCTCGGAATCTTGGAACACGGCAAGCATTCCCAGTTCCGACGCCTCGCTCAACACGCTTCCGGTTTTAATTTGAATGTCCATCAATGGCTCCCCTAAATTGGTGAAATATTCTAGACCGATGCTGTCTTGCTGTCTTGATAATCGGACACTTCTTCGTGAATGATTTCCTCACTCGAAACCGCGCCCGGCGCGTATCTCGGCAAGCCCGCTGCCGGAATGATTGCCAGCAGGGAAATTGCGCCAATCAGCAAAAAGGTGACCTTGAGAGAGCGCAAGCGCGCGTCTTGATTGATTTGCACCGCTTCTTCAACCTCCGCGGGCGTCGCTGTGGTATTTCCAAGCGCGGCGCGCAGTTGGTCATTGCTCACAAAGTCAATGTTGTCGAAATTGATCTCGGTTTCGAGCGTGGGAGGAAGGGATGACTGGTTAAAGGCAGAGGTGATGAACAGACTGAGCAGCGTCACAGCCACAACACCGGCGAATGCGGCGCCCAGAGCAGACGACATATTGTTCGCGACGCCGCGCAGCGCGCCAACATCGCCCGCCAGCCGTTTGGGCGACGCAGACACCAACACGTTGAACAGCAGCGTCAGCATGGTGCCTTCGCCAAGCCCGAGCACGACCAGCCCCAGAATCACAAACAAGGTGCCCCAGTCATCGGCGATGCTAAAACCAACAAACGCCGAGCCAACGGCGATGAGCAAAAAGCAAACGATACCCAACTGGCGCGGATTGAAACGATCATATAACCGCACCGTAAGAATCGCTGCCGCGGCAACCGCCAGCGCATAGGGAACGATCGCGATGGCGGTATAGAGTGGCGTGCGGTCCTGCACAAATTGGATATAAATCGGAATGAGAAAGCTCACAGCCGTTCCCAGAGCGCCGGCGACCAAAAAAGCATACACCGCGTTTCTCTCTTCGCGGCTGTCAATCACTTCGAGCGACAGCAGCGGGGTCTTGCGTTCGGCAACGCGTTTGTGCGACCAGATGAAAAAGCCCTGACCGAGCAGGATGCCGGCAAGCCCCATAAACGGCACCGGTGACAAACCAAGAATGTCGAACGGGGCAGCCGGATTCGCCCATACCAGCCCCCATTCGTTGATATTATTGAACGCAAAGAGCACAAGTCCAATCGCCAGCGCCGAGAGCGCAACCCCAACAAAATCAATCTGGATCCCGGTTTGGCGTGGAACACGCCCAAGTCGAAAACTGAGGACAAAAACGACTGCCGCCAGAGCCGCAATGAACCCAAACGAATAGCGCCAACTCAAAGCGGTCGCGATATAACCCGCGATGAGGAACGCGGCGCCGCTCGCAATGGCGGGGATGCTCGCCAAAATCCCCAATGCCTGCGCCTGTTGGCGGTCCCGATAGTTCGCGGCGATGAGAACGACGAGGGTCGGCACCAGCAGGGCGGCAGCAATACCGGAAATCCCCTGCGCCAGATTCATCGTGGTTGCATCGCTGCTGACCGCCATCCAAGCCATCGCCGCCCCATGCGCAACGACACCAATTTGAAAAATCAAACGCTCGCCAAAAAGCTTGCCAATCTTGGCGCCGAGCATTACGAATGCGGCGACAAACAGCGAATAGATGACGAGCGCAGTTGCCACCGTCGTCGCGGGCACACCAAATTCTTCCGTGATGGGTCCGATCGAGACCGGCAGCGCGTTGACGTTGAATGCCATCTGAATCTGCGCCAGAACGATCACAATCAGCGGCAGCCACGGCGCTTGCGTTTCAGCCGCCGGAGCCAAAGGTTTGGCAGAGTCTTTTGTCATATTTTTTATCTGCGAGCTCAGCCGTTCGAACCGACCATTCGAAAACCCAAAAACGGCGTGCCCTTGCGCAGCGCCCAACCCACGCCGATCAAGACCAACTGCGACAACAACATCCAGAAAAATACCAGCGAGAGCCCGATCGCGCTCCACGTAATGCGCACTGGCAGTGTCGCGTTCGCCTGCGCGAGCGATGCCCGCAGCTCCGCGGTTTGCGTCTGTGTCGCGCTGATGGGCGCGCGCACGCTTGCGATCATGTCTTGGGCGCGCGTCGTATAACCCGTCACCAGCGAAACCAGTTCTTGCACGGTTTCGACTTTACGATTTTGCAGGTCGCTGCGCAGGTCCTGCACGGTGCTGATCAAATTGTTGATCTGACCGCGCAGCTCGTGATATTGTTGTGCGCCCGGCACCTCGATATTCACAAACGGAATCGAATTGACCGCCGCCATTGTGTCTTCGATGCCGTCCGCAATCTGGACGACCGTATTGATAATGTCGCCGACTTGTTTCAGAATCGGCATCAATTCGTCGCCGATCAGTCGGTCGAGCGCAATTCGCAGCAGGTTCGCCTCTTCCAGCGTCAGCCCCGTCGCCGTCACGCGGTCTTCGATTGCCTGAATCCGCTCCTGCGCCGCCGCGAGGCGATTGTCCAAGCTTTGCGTGGCATCATCCAGGCGCGTGACCGCCTGTTCGGCGCGGTTCAACAGCGGCAGCGCCGAATTGATCAATACGCTGCTGATGCTCCACACTCCGATAATAGCAATGAACGAAATCAGCGCCAGCACGACGCCGGAAATAATGAGGACGAGTGAAACGGTTTGGGTGCGTGGATCAGGTGTTTTCATGAGACTCTATCTTGTTGTCAAAATGGCCGGGGGCAAACGTTGCCGGTACAACACAAGACGGCAGACTATCGCCTTGCGAGTTGCCGCCACTGAAACACCAAATGCTTCCGGGCATGGTGCTGCACCGCACAAGCGACAGGACGTGCCGTTTGCGCGATTATACACTATTCACATATAAAATGGAAAACAGTTTCGGCGCGGGCACATTCCTGAGGTCGCGTGTCTCGCCTGCGCCGTCCGTTCGCCTATTCCAATTTTTGCCGTTCACCCTTATCATGGGTATACGGCTTTGCAAAACGCACCCAATCTCGCCGCGTGCGCTCGTTTGGAATACGCCCCGATGGGAGGATCCGCATGCCAACCGAATCGAGCAGGTTTGTTCCGCCACCCCTCTACCGCCATCTCCGCGGCTATGCCATTGACCCGAGTCTCGCCCAGCGTCTCGAGACCGCGCCCGTCAGTCGCATCGAATTCAAAATTCCCTGGGAACCCCTCGAACCCGGTCCCGTCGGCGAATACCTCGAGGTCATTGACCTCGACCCCGCCGCAGGTTGTCTCTACGAGCCCGTCAATCTCGACGACCCATTCGTGTTGGCGCAGGACGGTTTGCCGCCCTCGGAGGGCACGCCTCAATTTCATCAGCAGATGGTCTATGCCGTCGCGCAGCTGACCATTCAAAATTTCGAGCGCGCGCTCGGACGCCGCACTCTCTGGTCCCCGGGACCCAGTCCCGACCCCAACGAGCCGTTGGACGATTCGCATTTTGTCCCCCGTCTCCGTATTCACCCCCACGCCCTCCGCGAATCCAACGCCTACTACAGTCCCGCAAAAAAAGCGTTGCTGTTTGGATATTTCCCCGCGCCGGAGGAACCGGGCATCGCGCACATTCCCGGCAACATGGTGTTCACCTGCCTCTCACACGACATTGTCGCTCACGAAACTACGCACGCGCTGCTCGACGGACTGCATCGCGGGCTGAGCCGCCCCACCAATCCCGACATGCTCGCGTTTCACGAAGCGTTTGCGGATATCGTTGCGCTTTTTCAACACTTTACCTTTCGCGACATTCTCCGCCACCAGATTGCGCGCACGCGCGGCGATATCGCTTCCCAGGAGACCGTGCTGGGGCAATTGGCGGGACAGTTTGGTAGGGCGACCGGCGCGCGCAGCGCGCTGCGCGACGCCATCGGACATTTTGACGAAAATACGGGGCGCTGGGTACCCCGCCGCGCCGACCCGACCGAATATGCGCGCACGTTCGAACCGCACCTGCGCGGCTCTATTCTCGTCGCCGCAATTTTCGACGCGTTTCTCACCATCTATAATGGTCGCATCGCCGACCTGCTCCGTCTCTCCACCGGCGGCAGCGGCATCCTGCCCTCCGGCGCAATTCATCCCGACCTGGTGGAACGTCTGGCTCAAGAAGCAGCCAAGTCCGCCAACCATGTGCTCGATATGTGCGTGCGCGCGCTCGATTACTGTCCCCCCGTTGATCTGACTTTTGGCGAATACCTGCGCGCGCTCATCACCGCCGACGCCGACCTCGTGCCGGACGATGACCGCAATTATCGCGTCGCCTTTGCGGATGCCTTTCGGCGTCGCGGCATTTTTCCGCGCGATGTGCGGTCGTTGTCCGCCGAAAATCTCGTCTGGCGCAGCCGCGACCGCGATACGCATCAGCCCTCTCCAGGGCTGGTCGAAATTCTCGGCGGACTGCGCGAGTTCGCCCATCAACAACTCTATGCCGCCGACCGTGAGCAAATGTTCAGACTCGCCCGCGCCGCCCGCGCAAAATTACAGCGGCAGCTCCGAAACTATTTCGAAAATCAAAAGGAGCGCACACACGATGGCGCGTTTCTTGGGCTGAACGTTCCCGGTCAATCGTTCCAGGTGCATGCCATGCATTTCGCCGCGCGAGTGAGTCCCGACGGCGACCTGCTGCTTCAAGCCATCGTGCAGCTCAAACAAGCCGCGCGCTTGATGGAAAATGCCTCCGATGCTCTGCCGGGTGAAAATCTCTTTGAAGGGGGTTGCACGCTCATCATTGATTTGGAGGGCGCGGCGCCCGACATCAAATATTGCATTCGCAAGCCGGTAGACAGCGTGACGCGCCGCGAGCGTCAGCGCCGCTTTGTCGAACGCTTTGCCAACGCGTCCTTGCGCGCCACCTATTTTGGTGAAATGGACGCAACCGAACTCCAAGAGCCATTCGCGCTGCTCCATCGCGGCAGTTTGTGAGCGCGGCGCGTTGAGGGTATAGCTTTTATTTCGACCGGCGCACAGCTCGGCGAGAAATCAGAGGAATCCATGCCTGACACAACCATCGAACGGGTGCGCGTCCGAATGTTTCGCCAGGGATTAGGCGACTGTCACTTGATTTCATTCTTTACGCGCGACAACACCCCTTTCCACATGCTGATTGACTGCGGCACGCTCGGCGCGACGACGACGGGCGTCAAAATCGCCGATGTCGTCGCGCACATTGCCCGGGAAACCGGCGAGCATCTCCACCTGTTGATCGCCACCCACGAGCACCACGACCATCTGTCCGGTTTCAACAGCGCCCGTGCCGCCTTTGACCGCTTTCAGGTAGACCAGGTCTGGGTGGCGTGGACCGAAGACCCCGCCGACCCGCTGGCACAAGATTTGGCAGAACACGCCGACGACCTCTTGAATACCTTGCGCCTTGCCGCGGATGCGCTCGACGCCAACAGCGCGCGTCTCAGGACCGAACGCAAGGCGCTGCGCGAGCTCGGCGCGGAAATTCGCGACCTGTTGAGTTTTTCCGGCGAACTGCCCGCGGACGACGCGCCGTTGGCGGCGGATTTTTCCAAAACGGTCAACGAGGCAATAGACTTTATCGGAAATAAGGGTATGCTCATGGCGTGCTTACCTATGCCACGCTCAAATCGAATCGTCGAAAATTTCTCGCGCTCACGGGACTTACGCCGAAAGAGTTCCAACACGTGTTGCCC
>JADZCJ010000028.1 GCA_020851635.1 Anaerolineae bacterium | reverse complement strand
CGAACAGTTCGGCTTGCGTTGAATTCATCATACACCTCAGCAGGCAAAGATGAGATGTACCCTACGTCGATGCGATTTGGTTGTCAAGGTGCAATTAGATTTCATCAACCCTTGAATACAGGCTTAGGAGGATTCAATGCAGGTTCTACTTGTCAAAGATGTGCCGGGTGTCGGCAAAGCAGGACAAACCAAAAACGTGGCGGACGGACACGCCCGCAATTATCTCTTGCCCCGCGGACTGGCAGTCATCGCCACGCAGGGCGCGGTCAAACAGGTCGAGGCGCTCAAATTAGCTTCCGCAAAACGCGAAGCGGAAACCTTGCAAGAGGCGCAGCTGCTGGGCAGCACGCTCGATGCGGTCCGGCTGACGTTCAAGGTCAAAGCGGGCGCAAATGATCGGCTCTTTGGCGCGGTCACGGCAGCGGACATTGCCGACCGTCTCGTCCGGGACCACCAGATCAACATTGACAAACGCAAGATCGAGCTTGACCATCCCATCAAAGATTTGGGACAGCGCGGCGTCCCCATCAAACTCCACCCCGAAGTCACCGCGCACGTGCAGGTCATGATTGAGCGGGAAGGCGAACCCAGTTGAGCGATACCGGCAGATTGCCCGACATCACTGCCTTGATCGCGCGCCGTCTGCGATGTCCTGGCTGTATGCGGCGTTTTCGCCCTCAGGATTTTACGACTCTCGAGTCTGCCGCGCGCTTTGGCGTCTTTCGCCTTCGCTGTCCCATGTGCAGCGCCCAGCGGGTCATTGTCGCCGTTTGGGGCAAAAGCGCGGTCCGCACTTTTACCAGCGACCTCGACGCCCAGGAGTGGGTGTATTATCGAAACATGCCGCCCATTGATTTTGACGATGTGATTCGCGTCGCCCGTTTGATGTCCGAGTACGACGGCGACTTGTCCGACGTGCTCGAAGACCCCCTCTTCGACGAGCCGGATATCTGAGAATCGGTTAGCAGTCGGCTCCATAATCCACCGAGCGTCCCCCCGGACGCTCGGTCTCTTTTTGCGCCTCGCTTTGCCCTTCAAATTGCGCCCGTAAGAATTGACCGCTTTGTGAAACAGAATACAATGATGGCATACCCTACAGGGGTATCCTATCTGCGAAATCATCATTCTGTTTCTTGGAGGAAACCCGATATGGAGAGCAAAAGCCCGGTGCACGTGAGCGATGCGGATTTCGAAACGATTGTCATGAAAGCCGACAAGCCCGCCGTCGTTGATTTTTGGGCGGCTTGGTGCGGTCCCTGCCGCATGATCGCGCCGTTTGTGGAAGAACTTGCCGCCGAATTTGGCGACAGGGCCGTCGTCGCCAAGATGGACACCGATGCCAACCCGATAACCCCAACCAAATTTGGCATTCTCGGCATTCCCACCCTGATCTTTTTCAAAGACGGCAAGGAAGTTGACCGCTTGGTCGGCGTGCCGCGCAAACCCAAAGAAGCATTGCGCGACAAGCTCGAAGCCATGATGGCTGCGCCTGTCGCCGCCGCCTGATCACCTATGGCAGCCAGGGCTGTACGGTCTCCGCGACGCGCGCGCGCGAGCGACCGGGAACAAGAAACCAGACAGGAAATCGTCCGCCGTCTCCGCCGTATCGAAGGACAGGTGCGCGGCATCCAGCGTATGATTGATCAAGACCGCGCCTGCCGCGATGTGCTTGACCAGCTTGCCGCCATTCAGCAGGCGGTGCGCGGCGTCAGCGGAATTGTCGCGCAGCGGTATGCGCTCGAATGTATCGAGCGCGCTCAGGAAAATACTTCGGACGAACACTCGCAAGAAACTGCTGCTGCGCTGGTCAATGCCATCCTGCGCGCGCCCCGCTGAATCTATTTCATCAACCAGAGACGGCGTGATGCATCTCTCGGATGCATTACGCCTTTTTAGTGTTTTGCTATGCCTCTACTCAAAGAACGGGACCGTCAGACCCTCCAACAGGAATTTAGCCAAATGCCGCACCGCGTGCGGATTGTTTTCTTTACCCAGGCGCTGGACTGCGAAACTTGCGGCATCACCGAACAAATTCTAGCAGAAATCGAACCGCTGAGCGACAAACTGGAACTCGTCAAACTCAACTATGCCATTGACCGACAAGCCGCCGAGCATTATGGCATCGCCCGCATTCCCGCGTTTGCCATTGTGCAGCTCCGGGAAAACACAAACGCAGAGGGCGAATCAGAGCTAGTGGAACACGATTATGGTATTCGGTTTTACGGCGTCCCTTCGGGACACGAATTCATGTCGCTCATCGGCGCGATCATGGATGTCTCGACCGGCGACTCACAGCTATCGCCCGCGAGCCGCGCCCTCGCCGCGCAGGTCACCGAGCCAACCCACATTCAGGTCTTTACGACCCCCACCTGACCGCATTGCCCAGTCGCGGTGCGACTGTCCCATCGTTTGGCAATCGAAAATGCAAACATTCGATCAGACATGATCGAGGTGAGCGAATTTCCCGACCTCGCTCAACGTTTTCAGGTTTACGGTGTGCCCTTGACCGTGATAAATGATTCCCTTCGTTTTGAAGGCGGCGCGCCCGAGGTTCATTTCGTGCCGGCGCTAATGTCCAAATTGGGCATCACAACGCCCGCATCCGAGACCCACCGGGACGAATCAACCGGACCCAACACATAGAATCATGGACCCTATTGTCAAAATCTTGCAAGAATCCAAAAACATCGCCGTTGTTGGCTTGTCGAGCAACCCCCGTCGCCCTTCCTATGAGGTCGCAAGTTATCTTCAGGCAAACGGCTATCGCATTATCCCCGTCAATCCCAAAGAGACCGAGGTGCTCGGCGAAAAAGCGTATCCCGATCTGACATCTGTGCCCACGCCGGTGGATGTCGTTGATATTTTTCGGCGGCCCGAGTTTGTCCCCGAAATAGTGAGACAGGCAATCGCCAAAGGGGTCAAGGTCGTCTGGATGCAGCCCGGCGCCGAGAATTATGATGCCGCCGATACCGCCCAGACGGCAGGCATTCAAACGGTGGTCGGCATGTGCTTGCGCGTCCAGCATCATCGCGCGCTGTCATGAGCATCCAACCAACAACGGCGCAGAGGTTTCTCCTCTGCGCCGTTGTTGGTTATTTCACCGCCGCGGGTTTCTGCTGCGGCGATCTTTCGCTCTCCTGGACTGCCGCAGGTTTGCTGGCGAGGATAAAACCGTAATACATCAGCACGGCAAACAAGAGCTGGGCAAACGAATGAAACTGCCCCGCGCCAAAACGGTTGAGTATTCCCGCGCCCGCGATCGCCAACGCGCCCGCCGCAATCAGCACATTTCCAAGGACCCGGTTGGGCAGTATCCGCTTGCGATAAAACAAATAACTCGAATAGAGCGCCCCGCCGACCAGCGTGATCGTCCCATAGATATTAAAAATGGGCGTCGCGCGCCGCACCAGCGCGTCTGCCGGCAAAATGGACTGGTATTGGTCCGCAATCGGCACCCCCGGCGCATATGCGGCTGCATTGAGCGGCGTCGAAAGCAGAATGGCTGCCGTCAAGATGCTCAATATCGCAAGCGCAACGGACGTGAAATGGACCCAGCGTTTTCGCACCAACAAGTTCACGGTCCCTTGCCCGATCCATGCAGCATTCAGGACCGCGCCAAATAAATACCAGCCGATGAATGCCAGTTCGCTCCATCCCAATTCCAAAATCCCATCGCATAGACTGGCAATCCCAAACATTCCCAGCCCGATCGCCCAGAACAAGAGATGGCGGTGCCCCCCCTTGTATTGCTGGTAGCGGCGAAACAAATCATATGTCAAAACCGCCAGAATCGCCGCGCTGATAAACGGCACAATTGCCATAAATGAACCCATTAACAACTCCCCTCTGCGACATGACAATGCAGGGCGCCCCTGCCCCTACAGGTCCACCCACTCACCATGTGATCACCCCGATCAAAATTCCGACTGCCAGCACGAGAATCACCACCAGCAGCGCTCCCATCCCGATCAGCGCCAACGGCACAATTCGTGTATACAACACCGACTCTTGGGGAATCCGTCGTACCCCGCGTGACGGTTTTGGATTGTCATTTTCCGACATTCGTGTCTGATACCTCGCCGCGGTACTCTAACATAGATACGCTCACGCGGTCAATTATCTCATTCACCCGCCCCAGCCATAAATTCAGTTCATCCATATCCGGTTCCCCCATCCCGAACAAAAATTCCACCACGCCCTCGACAAATGCGCGTCGCACTTGCGCTAGGGTCTCCAATGCCTCGCGCGGCGCAATATCATGCCGCCAGTTGAATTTGCCATAGCCCGCGCCCACCTCCATCGCGCGCTCCGCCAACTCACCCGGTTCTCTTTGCAGCGCCAGCGTGCCCAGATGAATCAGCGCGCGTTCCAGCTCGCGCGCCTGGGCGCGCGCCTGCGGCGACATCCGTTTGAGCTCGGTCTCTTGACGCGCCGGTTCAAGCCGTCCCACGATGCTGTGCTCGAGCAGCCGCCATCGCGCATCACCGCCTCGTTTTTCCTTTTGAAACGGAACGCTCGCTTCACCCACGCGAAAACGACGATGCCCGCCCGGCGTCCGATACGACTCGACGCGCCCATCGTCCGCCCAGACGCGCAAAGTCGCGGGGGAAACTCCCATTTTTTCGCTCGCTTCGCGCAGAGCGAGCCATCCCTCCTGCTCTTTTGACGACAAATCTGTCATAATCTCTACTTTCTGTAAAGAATTTTACAGAATTTATAGCATTTTGTCAATAGAAAACTGGACATAATGACAAATTCAAACATCTGTGCTATTGACGAGCGCATTTTCTGGTGTAATATAATGATGTTTTAATTAGAGCTTTATGAGCACAACATCTCTTGAACGGATCAACGTCAATTTTCCCCGCCCGGTGCTGGACGACCTGCGGCGGTTGGTGCCTGCCAAACGGCGCAGCGAGGTCATTGCGCGCGCCACCGCGCGCGAACTGCGCCGCCTCAAAATCTCAGCGCTGTTCGAGTCGCTCGAACGCAACCCGGCATGGTCCTTTGAACGCTATCCTGCATTGGAGAACGGCGCAGCCATTGATTCCTTTGTGGCGCAGCTGCGCGCCTCCGGCGTCTACTCGCATCCACCGTTCGAAACCACCGCCTCCCCTACCCGACGGAAGGCACGGCGTGAGTGATTATCTGCTTGACACCGATGTGCTCATCCGCTGCCTGCGCGGCGTCGCCGAGACTCTCACGTTTGCGCAGCAGCTGACCGAGCAAGGCGACCTGCATACGTCCGTCTGGTCGCATCTGGAGATTTGGCTGCTTACCCAGCCCAACGATCAAAAACTGACCCAGGAATTTCTGACGCCCTTTATTGCTCATCCTATCAACGACGACATCGCGCGGAGGGCGGCTGAACTGCTCAAATTGCGTGGTGAGACCGAAGCGCCGCTGACCTACGCGGAAGCAGTCATTGCGGCGACCGCTTTGCATCATGGCTTGACGCTCGTCACCTACAACACCAAAAATCTCGAATCTCTGTCCGCTTTACGCTTGGTCAATTCGAATGTCTCGCGAGGTGCACCATGACTCCTGTCCAACTCACTCTCTTTCGCTCCAACAAGCCCCGCAACAACGGCGAACTCTTGCCCATCGCGCTCGTGCCAAACATGCTCGACATGACCTCCTCTCTCAACGCGGCCATCACCGCGTTTCACGAACACATGCGCCAGCAAGGGTTCTCCGAAAACACGATCAAGGCATTTGGCGGCGATCTCAATATCTTTCGCAAATTCATTGGCTCGAATCGTCCCGTCGCCGAACTCACCACGCAGGACATTCAAACCTTTATGCACTTTTTGCGCTACCAGCGCGGCATCCCGTGCAGCATGAAGTCCTACCAGCGTCGACTCACCTCTATCAAGGTCTTTTTCAATTACCTGTACGAGCAGGGTGTCATCGAGACCGATCCGGCTGTGCCCGTCGCGCACCAGCCCGTCATCGTCCCTCTCCCCGAGATCTTGAACACCGCCCAGGTCGAGTGCCTTTACAAAACCACACGCGAACTCATGGTCGCGCCCAAACCAGACGTCCGTCCGCATCTGCTCGTTTCTCTGCTCTTGACCACCGGCATCAAAAAAAGTGAAGCAATGGGAATCCGCCTTGGCGACATCGAGTTGGCGCATCCCGATCAGCCCTTTGTCATGATTCGGTACGACGACCCGCGCCGCTGGCACAAAGAACGCAAACTCCGCCTGCCGCAGGATTTCCCGACTACCTACAAACAATACGTTGAACAGTATCAGCCGCGCGAACGCGTCTTTGAATGCACCCCGCGCAATCTCGAATACGTCCTCTCGGACGTGGCACAAATGGCGGGTCTCGTCGGCAAAGTCTCTTTCGAGGTCCTCCGCTGGACCAGCGCCGTGCGCGATTCCGCATCGGGCATGCGCGACGAAACCCTGCGCCAAAAGCTGGGTCTCTCGACCATCACCTGGCAAGACGCGGGCGGCAAAATCAAACGGCTGGCTTCCCGGCCTCTCTAGACAAAAATCGGGGAGGATGCTTTGCCAAATTCCGATGTGGCATCCTCCCCGCTTCCTTGCTCGCGTGAACTCGACTTTATTAAAACGACTTTTCGTCGCCAACCTCGCCGTATGGGGTGTCGTCGCCGCGCTGGTTGTGTATGCCAATTTTTTCCCCTCCGGCACAACAACGCCCGCCTCATCCGATTCTTTGTTTTCCAATAACGCGCCCTTTATCTCTATCATGCTGCCGACGCCGACGCCGTTCACCCGGAACGCCGCGTCCTCCGCAGTTTCCGTCGTTCAAACGGTTGTTCCGCTTGAAACACCCATCGCCGTAACACCCGTCGCCAAACTCGCGTCCGCGGCGCCGCCTCCACAACCTCAACCCGCTGTCCGCGACGGCGCGCTCGTCCCACCCAACAATATCAATATCCTCCTGCTCGGCACCGACCAGCGTCCGGGCGCAGTCAACTGGCGCACCGACTCGATCATTCTCCTTTCCATCAACCAGATCGAAAAAACTGTTGGCATGTTGACCATCCCCCGCGATCTGTATGTGGATATTCCGAGCATCGGCAAACAGCGCATCAACACAGCTGACTTTTATGGCGAGTACTATAAATATCCCGGCGGTGGTCCCAATCTGATCAAGACCACGATCGAACAAAACCTCGGGGTCCGCGTCCATTATTACGTCCGCGGTGGCTTTGACGCCTTTCGCAAGGCGACCGACATTCTCGGCGGCATTGACGTGGATGTGGACTGCCAGCTCTACGAACAAGATTTTTATGATGACTATGGACACGCCACGTTGAATTTTCAGCCCGGTATGCAAACGATGGACGGCGTCACCGCGCTGCGCTATGCGCGTTCCCGCTACACCACCAACGACTATGACCGCAGCCGCCGCCAGCGCAAAGTGATTTTGGCAATGTGGGACAAGGCAAGTTCGCTGAATCTCTTGCCCAAATGGCCCCAGTTATATCAAGAGATGTCCGGCTCGATTCAGACCGATCTCAGTCCGACGGAAATGGCGGCGCTCGCCTATATCGGCACACAGCTCAAAATGGATCGCATCAAATCGCGCGCAATTGATAACCGCGTCGCCCAACCCTATATCACGCCGGAAGGCGCGTGGGTGCTGCTGCCCAACATGCCCAAAATCCATGCGCTGCTTGTGGAATTTTTTGCGCCGGTGACACAGGAATTGGATCGGGTGGCTCAGGAAGCGGCGACGATCGAAATCGTGAGCGGCAATCCCGAATTTGCCGCCATTGCCCAGGCCGCGCTCAAGCGTCAGGGCATCAACGCGACGCTTGGCTCGTCTCCCGTCCCGTTCGAGTCCGTCAGCACGATCACGACATATTCAAGCAAGCCCGCCACTGCTCAGCGTCTTGCCGCCCTGCTGCGTCTCGACCCGGCAGCCAGCATCATCCATTCGGGCGATCAGGCAGCCCCTGCCAACATCGTCGTCAACCTCGGGAGAGACTATAATTCCTGCCAAAAATGATCCCAGCGCCCCGGTCGCATCGTTTCTCGTGCTATAATCGCGCCGATGGCAACTTTTTCACTTTCCAAAACACTTGCAACTATTCTTGAATCGCGCGCCGACCCGCTCCATGTTCTCTCGACCACCTCGGAGGTCGTCAAGCGCGCCTCGTTTGTCAAGGTCAATCCCGTGCGCGCCCAAACCGTCGCCCAGGTGCTCGCACTGCGCCCCGTCCCCGTGCCTGCCTGGAACTATCAACATCATTTCTTTGACGACAGCGAACGCACGGTCACATATATTTTCCTTCTTGATGCCCTCAACTTTTCGTTTTGGGGCGAACCCAAATGGCGCGTTCATCACATCCGCGGCGATGTGGACGGCTATTGGGCGTTGGCGGCCTCCTTGAAACGGGCGGTACAGCGTGACCCGACATTGCTCGATGCCGATGTGTTGGCAAACCTTCAACCCCGCGAGCTGGCACACATCCTGCGCGGCAACGTCGAGATTCCCATGTTGATCGAACGCTGGCGCAACGTGCAGGAACTGGGACGCGTCCTGCGTGACCATTTCGGCGGCAGCGCCGCGCGTTTGGTCGAACAGGCGAACGGAGATGCCGCCGCGCTCGCTCGCCTCGTCGCCGATAACATCTCATCCTTTGCCGACACGACGGTTTACAACAACCAACAGGTCAATTTTTTCAAGCGCGCCCAAATTCTTGCCGGAGACCTGTACGGCTCGTTCGGCGGCAAGCGTTGGGGCGCGTTCAAGAACCTCCAGGACCTCACTGCCTTTGCCGATTACAAACTCCCGCAGATCTTGCGTGCCTGGGGCATTCTGCAATATTCGGACGCGCTCGCGCGACGCGTAGATTCTAAAAAGCCGCTTGCCAAGGACGGCCCCGAAGAAATCGAAATCCGCGCCGCCATGCTCTGGGGCGTCGAGCTCTTGCGTCACGCCCTCTCTGCGCTCGGGCACGAACTCAACAGCGTCCAGAGCGATTGGTTTCTCTGGGAAAGCAGCCAGACCGAAATTCAAGGCATGAAACCCTATCACCGCGTGCGCACGATCTATTACTGATCCAATCAAAACAAATGCCCGCTTTCTCGACGAGAAAGCGGGCATTTTTGATTGTGCTACAATATCTCACCTATGTCTCTACGGTTCCACATTCACCATCGCGATCCAAACACTCTCGCGCGCGTGGGGCTCATCCACACCGCCCACGGCGACATTGAAACGCCGGGCTTTATGCCTGTCGCCACGCAGGCGACGGTCAAGGGCTTAACTCCCCGGGACCTTTACGACCTCGACGCCCAGCTGATTATCTGCAACACGTATCATCTCGCCCTTCGTCCCGGCGCCGAACAAATCGCCCAATTGGGCGGACTGCACAAATTCATGAATTGGGATCGCCCGATTTCGACCGACAGCGGCGGTTTCCAGGTGTTCTCTCTCGGCGCCGCCATTCGCGATGGGGTCGGCAAGATCGCCGACATTTTTCCTGATGAAAGCATGCGCGACGAGGTGGAAATCAAGGGCGACCGCACGCCGCTTTGCAAGATCGACAATGACGGCGTGACCTTCAACTCGCACCTCGATGGCTCGCTCGTTCGCCTCACGCCCGAAAAATCCATCCAACTCCAACACCAGCTCGGCGCGGACTTCATTCTCGCTTTTGACGAGTGTACCTCGCCGCTCGACACTCCCAAGTACACCCGCGAGGCGCTGGGTCGCACCCACCGCTGGGCGGAACGCTGTCTGGAACAGCATGCCCGCACCCGCCGCGCCTATCAAACCCTGTTTGGCATCGTCCAGGGCGGCGCGTATCGTGAATTACGGGAGGAATCGGCGCGCGTGATCGGAAACCTCCCCTTTGGCGGCTTGGCAATTGGCGGCTCGCTCGGGCGCAGCAAAGGCGACATGCACGCCATTCTCGATTGGACGATTCCGCTCTTGCCCGAGGACAAACCGCGTCATTTGCTCGGCATTGGCGAGATCGACGATGTTCTCAACGGCGTCGAACGCGGCATTGACCTTTTCGACTGCGCTGCCCCCTCGCGTTGGGCGCGCAACGGTGCGCTCATGGTTTCACGCGAGACGGCACAGCGCGAGCAAATCAAAAACAACCGGCTCACCATCGCCAACGCCCGCTTTACCCTCGACACCTCACCCGTTGACCCCTCGTGCGCGTGTTTCACCTGCGCGCATCACTCGCGCGCCTACTTGCACCATCTTCACCGCGCCAAAGAACTGACCTACTATCGCCTTGCGACCATTCACAACCTTCATTTCATCTTGAATTTCATGCGCCGGGTTCGAGAGGCGATCCAAGGGGACAGCTGGCAAGAGTTTCGCGTCGCCAATACTTTGTCAATCTGATCTCAAAAGGGACCGTCGAGATGCCTCTTGGCTAGTCAGCGGAGCAAAAGACTACGGATGCGGCATCGCCAAGTTCGACCTCATCGCCGAGCGCATGCTCGGCAACCCGCGAGACGATAGATGACGGGATATCTTCAAGGTCGTATGTGCCATGTGCATCGTGTACCAACACCACTTGATAACCTCTCTTGAGAGCGCCCCGGATCGTGGCGCTGACACACATTTCTGACAACAGCCCAGCGACCGCAATGCGAGTCACGCGCTCGCTTGTGAGAATAGTCTCAAGTTCAGTGCCTTCAAAGCCGTCGTCACCGCTCTTTCGCAGGACCATTTCGCCCGTCTTTGGCGCTGCCTTCGGATGGATAAACCAGCCCGTTGTTTCTGGCTCATCAATTGTCCCGGCTGCTCCATCGTTCTGTAAATGGATTACCAGCGCTCCCGCGCCCCGGACTGCAGCCAAAATCGCGGCAAGCCGGTCAACAACGAGACGGGCATTGGGGATGGCAGCTTCGCCCTCGAGCAGCCCCTGCTGGACATCAATCAACAGTAATGCACGAACTGGATTCAACATACATTCTATCCTCAGTATCACGCCCCGTTCACGCTTTCACTGGGGTTTGCAGATTGGATTCAACACGCCGGACGGCGAATAGAACAAGCTGCTCCGCGCCGGGTGGAACAACCACCGTGCGCTGTACGTCCAAGTTACAGAACAATTGCATCCATACAAGGTTTGACGAGAGCATCAAGTATTCTGCATGGTTCCTTGGCTGCACTTGGGCTCAAGCCAAGTTGCGCGCGATTTCGCTCAACCCATCATTATACAAGGTGGGCTGCCATCAAGCGAATTGAATACTTTTCGTGCCCGATGTGGATCATCTGAATTCGGGTAGGTGGGGGAATGTCTCGTTCACGCTATTACGTGATCGTTGGGGGACTGGTCGGACTTGCGCTTCTCTTGTTCGTCGCCGGGCTTGTGGTGTTGCTTGTCCCGCTCCCCCTTGGCGCGCCCACGGCTACCCCTACGCCTCCCGAGGTTTTTGAACCTCTGCCGACGCTCGTCCCGGTCGCGACCGGCACTTGGACACTGACCCCTGTCGCCCTCATTCCCACCAACACCGCGACCGCTTTGCCACCCACATCCATTCCAACGACGCCGACGCCCATCATGGTGACAGTGACGCCGCTGCCTCCGCCGCCCACATCCATTCCACCCCCGCCGACGTTCCCACCGCCGCCGACGTTCCCACCGCCGACACGGGTCCCTCCTACTCCGACCTATCCGCCCCCTCCACCCTTGCGGGGCTGGTATGGCGAATATTTTGCCAACCGCGACTTGCGGGGCGTTCCCGCTTTCATCCGCGATGATTCTGACATTAATTTCGACTGGGGCAATTCAGCCCCCACACCGAATTTTCCCGCAGACAACTTCTCTGTGCGCTGGACCCGCTTTGTAACTCTGCCGGCGGGACCGTATCGCTTTCACACTCTCGCCGACGACGGCGTACGCGTGTACGTGGACAGGGAGCTCGTCATAAACGATTGGCGGAACGGAGGTCCGCGCGAAAGTATCGGCGACCGCAATCTGTTCGGCGGCGAACACATGATCCGCGTGGAATACTACGAGAGCGTGGGCCGGGCACAGGTTGCATTCTGGTGGGAACCTATCGTGGCGTTTCCCGATTGGCGCGGCGCATATTTCGACAACCCGTTTTTGCTCGGCGCGCCTGTCATCATTCGCAACGACCCGGCGATTGATTTTGACTGGGGCACGGGCAGTCCGGCGTTGGGACTGCCCGCAGACAACTTTTCTGTGCGCTGGACACGCACCCTGCGACTGCCTGCGGGGCTTTATCAATTCACAGCCAGAATGGACGATGGTGCGCGCATCTGGGTGGACGAACAACTGGTGATCGACGCCTGGCAGGACGGGGCTCTCCGTGAGCGCACCGCCCTGCGTGAACTGAACGCCGGACTGCACTCCCTGCGCGTCGAATACTATGAACACTCTGGCGGAGCAGCCATCCGCTTTGGATGGACACGGCTTGTCCCGACCCCGACACCAACTTGGACGCGTACTCTGACGGCGACTTCGACGCCGACATTGACGCCGACAGCCACATCCACTCCAACCCGCACGCCAACGTCCACATCTACCAATACGGCGACGCCGACAATGACCCCGACTCTCACCCGTACACCAACGGGCACGGCAACCGGAACGCCGACGGGCACGGGAACGGTGACAGGCACGGCAACGCCGACAGCCACCGGGACTGCAACAAACACGTCTACCGCGACGACAACGCTGACGCCGACCGTAACGCACACGTCAACAAGCACTGCAACGGCAACGCCTACCACCACGGCCACGCCGACTCTGACCGCAACAGACACCCAAACGGCGACGGCCACAGGGACGGTCACGGATACGCCCAGCGTACCGCCAACAGGATCCGTTACGCCTTCGGCAAGCCCCACTCCGTCGGCGACACCCACGGCGACGCCGACCGGACCGACGAAAACGCCGTCGGTTACGCCGACGGCGACGGATACACCAACCGCTTCGCTGACGCCAAGTCAAACGGCAACCGACACCGGCACACCGACAGACACTTTGACACCAACGGCAACCGACACCCGCACGCCGACAGAGACCTCGACTTCAACGGCAACGGATACCACCACACCGACAGAGACCTTGACTCTGACGCCCACCGCAACCTGGACGCCGACTGACACGCCGACCGCGACCCTCACCTACACAGCCACCGCCACGGACACGCCAACAGCTACGCTCACCCATACGCCGACGTCAACGCCCACGGCAACCTACACGCGGACAAATACTTTGACGCGGACACCTCTGCCAACTTGCTCGCCCACACCTACAGCGACCGACACGCAAACTCCGACCGGGTTCGAGACTGCGACACCCACCGCCACAGTCACCACAACGGACACGGTATCTGGTCTCGAATCGCCGACGCCAACCACAACCGACACACCGAACCCGGATCTAACCCCGACGTGCGTCTAGGGTCCTGTCACTTGCTGAATCTCGTCAAGCTGTAACGGCGCTATGATCAATGCTCACCCCACCTTGTGTGGAGATGTTATTGCGTCTCCATCCTTCTTCCTCTCAAGACGAGCGTTCAAGTGGCAACCGTTCTATCATCTGTATGACTGTTTGCGCGCGCTCACGAGACTCATCTCACTCGGCAGAATCTCGCGCTGAATGTTTTCAAAACCCGCCTCCATCAGCCACGCGCGATATTCGCCTTCGGTATATGCTTGACCGTCATCGTACGCATTAATGAGCAATAGATTCACCGTCGCCGCTTCGCGGGGCGTGATGCGCGCTTCGTCCAGTACCCAACCGATGATGTAGAGCGCGCCGCCAGAAACCAAAACGCGCCCGATATTTTGCAGTAATTGCCGTGCCTCGTCCGCTGAGAGCATTTGAATGACCAAACTCAAGATCGCGCAATCATATTCTCCTTCGATTGAATCGCTTATCGCGTTTGCCGCAACGACGCGGGCGCGTTCAGCAGTGGCGGATTCCCCGACGATGCGCTGTGTAACGGGCGCGACATTCGCTTGTTCCACAATCGTCGCGCGCAGGTGCGGAAATTTTTCCAACAGCGCGATGGCAACGCCGCCCGAACCCCCGCCCACATCCAGTAAATTTTGACGCGCCGAAAAATCAAATTTGTTCGCTAGCATTTTTCCCGTCGCTAATGCGGGCACATGGAAACCGCGCAACAGCGTCTCGACATTTTCCGACGGCATCCGCGCAAAATCGAATTCTTGATGCGCTTGCCCCACACCCGTGCGTATGGATTCCGCCGTTTTCAGCATCGCCGCCCACGCTTTCGCTGCAACATTCAAGCGTTTCCCTGTGTACCCCGGCGAACCCTGCACAAGGTAATACGCGCTTTCTGCAGTGTTAGAAAAGCGTCCATCGCTAACAGTCAGCAAATTCGCGGCGACGAGCGCGTACAACAACGGACGCAGTTTGGCAACGCCGACGTTGATTCTTTCCGCAAGCTCTTCTGCCGTCAGAGCGCCGTCTTTCAACGGTGTGAACACATCAAGTTGACACGCCGCCATTAACGCAAACGATGGATAGACGGCGAACAACAATGGTTGAATCGTATCCATCGCGGGAGGTTGAAAAGGGGTGTCTGCCATATCGCACGCTCCTTTCGTGACAAATTGTGTCATTCCACCAGGTTCTGGAACTCCCTTGTATTTTTGAACGGAGGCTGTCCGCTCGCCCGTATCACGATGCTTTGCCGTGGACGGGTGCCCACCGCCTCTATGCTCTGGCGTCCCTGCTTTCGCTCCTTGTGTTCCACGTCAACAGCAAAAATCCCAACGCGGCAAAGCACAGCGCAGCCGAATAGATAAAGACCTGGCGAATTTCGGTCGTCGTGAGACTCGCCAGCGTCGGCGCGATAATGATCGCCGCGTTCATCGGCATATACAACATGCTCATCACCGCATTCCTCTTTTCGATGGGCGTATTCAAACCGATGGTCGCAAAAGTCAGTCCGTTGATGGCGGGCGAAAATGCTGACAGAATAAAGTATCCGATTGTGAATTGCGTTACGCTGTTGGCAAAAAATAGCGGGATATACGCCAGTGCCGTCAAGAGCGTCACGACGGGCAAGAGCCGCTCATGCCCCAGTTTATCCGCCAGCGTTCCCCATAATGGCGTGGCAATCAACGTCGCAATCCCCGCCACACCAAATACAACCCCAATCGTCGCCGCCACGTCCGCGCTCGGCGCCATTTCGATGATCCGCGTCGAGAGAAACGGGTACGCAAAAAAGAAACCTGACGTGGCAAGAAAGCTAAAGATAAAATATTTGACCACGAGCGGCGTCGTGGCAACCGCCCGCAAAGAATTGCGAAGCATATTGAGAATGGGCTGCTTGTTGCCCTTGAGCGCAGGCCGGTCGTGATAAAACAGCGCCAGCATCACAAACACCAACGTGATCAACAGCGTGTCAAACCACCACAACGCCATGATGCCCAGCGTCGAAACAATCACGCCGCCGACCAGCGACCCGACCACGCCGCCCATCGGCTGTGCCCCCGAAATCAACGCGATCGCAAACCCGACCCGCTTGCGCGGCGCGTGTTCCGTCACTGCCGCATACATCAGCCCCGTATTCCCCAACGCCAGCCCCGTCAACATGCGCCCGAACGTAAACACCCAAATGTTGGGCGCAGCCGCCATGATCACACAAGCCCCAATCTCAACCGCAAACGAACGCACGATCAATGGTTTGCGCCCGTACCGGTCCGCCAGGACGCCCCACATCGGCACGAACCAGAAACCAAGCAGCATCCCGATCGAAGCAAGGATGCCCGTCCAAAAAACATTGCTCGCCTCGTCAAAACCGAGATGCTGCAAATAAACGGGCGTGAATGCGGCGAGATTGGAAAAAAGCATGACTTCGGCAAAACTCGCAAGCGCAAACAAGCCCGTTAGCGCGATCCAGGCGCGCGAATCGCGCGCATCCGTCTCGGTTACGGCGCTCATGTTGTGCATTCGCGCAGGACCTGGCTCAACATGCGCACAGGTCCCGCATACACTCGCTCCCGTTCGCCGTTCACGAACAAATCAAGCGCGGCGCGTTCGTCCGTTCGAATAATTCTCGTCATTTGTTCTGCTCCGCAAATCTCCCCAACACTGATCAGAGCGCAAGTGACACGTCATCTATTCATCGCGTCTGTCTGACCGGCTGGCAGCCCGTCGTCGCCAAAAAATATAAAGGAACGCAATCGAGATCACGATGAAAATGACGGCGATTTGCGCTCCTTCGGATATGGATGTCATTCTCCGCCCTCACATCGGCATCTCGACGCCAGTCCCCCGTTCGAGCGCCTGCTCATACACAAACGAACCTGCCGCCACGTCCTCCAGCGCCACGCCGCACGATTTGAATAACGTAATCGCCGTCTCGTTCGCGCGCCCTGCTGCCAGCCCCGTCACAAGCGCAGACAACTCCTGCACCTGCTGCCAGCCGATTACATTCTCGGTCGCCGCGAGGATCAAATCACCCGCCTCGATTCTTGCTTGCTCGACCGAATCCGCAAAAATTGCGTCCGCGCGCTTGACCGCCGCGCTGTCCACCTCGCGCCGCGTCGCCCAATTGCTCCCGGCTGCGTTCACATGCGCGCCCGGCTTGAGCCATTCGCCAAGAATCACGGGTTGTGCCGCCGTCGTCATCGCAATCGCCACATCGCTCTCCCGAATTGCTTCTTCGGCGCGCGCAACCGGCTCCACCCGCACACCCAGCTGCGCCGACATTTTTTCAGCAAACTCGAGTCGCTTGCCCTCGTCGCGCGAAAAACACAAAATCGTTTCAAACTCGCGCACCGCGCACACCGCTTGCAGTTGCGCTTCCGCCTGCCGCCCCGTGCCGATGATGCCGACCGTTTTGGCGTCGCGCCGCGCCAGATACTTGGTCGCCACCCCGGACGCGGCGCCCGTCCGCAGCTGCCCCAAACGGTCCGCTTCCATGATCGCAAGATAGGCGCCCGTATTCGAATCAAACAGATGAAAATAAAATCGCACGTCGCCCTTGAACGCCGTATACGCCTTGTAACCCATATACCCGCGTGCCAGCCAGCCCGCGGGCATGACGTGCAGGACTCCTTGCGGCGCGCGGATGCGTTGGCGCGGGCGATTCTGTGCGCCGCCCTTTCCAAAATCACGGAACGTGTCCTCGATGACCCGCAGCGCGTCCGGCATTGCCAACAGTTGTTCGACCTCCGCTTCACGGATAAAAATTGGCATCCGAAACTACCTCAGGATGGCTGTCATCGGAAATGGCAGTTCGACCACGCGCGCGGGCGCGCCCGACAACTGCACCTGTGCGCCCGGTTCGACCTGCCGCCGCACATACCCGAGCGCGATGCTCCCCAGCATCGGCGAACGCGCCGCCGATGTCACTTGCCCCACCACCGCGCCCTCAAACTCGATCGCCTCGCCGCGCATCGGCGCCACATCCGCCTCGATTTGCAGCCCGCGCAAATGGCGATTCACATGCCCCCGATGCACGATGCGCGCAACCACTTCCTGCCCCACATAGCACCCCTGGTCCACGCGAATTTGCATCACATCGGGTATTTCCAATGCCAGCGTGGTCTCATCAACGTCAATCCCCCAGCGCGGCAGTCCCGCTTCAATTCGCAGCGTTTCCAACATCTGCTCGGAGATTTCCGGCACATCGCCCAGCGCGGCGCGCAGCTCGGGAACGCCGGACACGGGCGTCATCAAATCATACGCCGGCACGCGCGCCCGCGCCGAACGCACCACACGCGTCGCGTTCGTCCCCCGGTGTCCCCACACCCAATCATACAAACTAGACGGCGCACGCGTTTCCAAAACTCGCTCCACCACGCTCGCCGCGCGCCTTCCGATCAACGTCACGCACGCCCAGCGGTCGCTCACATCCGAGACGGTCACTTTTTCGCGAATGATATAGCGGCGAAGGGTCCCGATCAGCGTTTCGCGCGCCGAGCTGTCCACCAGTGCGCCCAGCGCATCAGCGTCGCTCAAGAGAACAAACTCGGCAGTAAAATGACCCTTGCCATCCAGCAGGGCGCTGCGCGTCCCCTGCCCTGTCTGCAAGCGCGCGACATCCGCCGTCACGATCTTGTGCAGCCATTTGCGCGCATCGGGTCCTTCAATCCGCAAGACGCCCAACGGAATGTTCGCCCAACCTGCGTTCTCTATCGCCGTCTCGTAGGATGCCGACATCTCTAGTTCAAACGTTCCACTTGTTCCAGCGCCCGTTTCAAATACACGCGCATCAACGGCGCGTCTGCGGCGTCGCCGTGCGCCAAAAGATATTGTTCCAGTAGCACGGCAGCTTGACGGTGCGCCCCCAGTTTGAGCGACAACAGCCCCAGATCGCGAATTTCCTCCCCCGCCCGCGGGTTCAGCAGCAGCAATTTATCTACGACGAACCGCGCCCGTTCCAATTCCTCGGCGCGCACCAGAACCGCTTTGAGGTTTTGCAGCATCCGACCCAATATATATTTCGGTCCGACCGCATCGAGCCAGCTTGCCTGGAACGGCGCAAGGGGATGCACCGTCTCGCGCACCCGCGCCCGGACCCCGTTCCGGTCCAAAATCTCGCCGCCGTTGAACGGGTCAAACACAATCTCGTTTTCCGTGTCCTGCCATTTCACGACAAAGTGTCCCGGCAAACCCACCCCAAAAATCGGCAGTCCGAGCCGTCGCGCCAGCGCCAGCACAACCACGCAGAGCGTAATCGGCAGCCCCGTGCGTCGGTCCAGGACCTCGTTCAAATAACTGTTGCGCGGGTCATAATAGTCGTTCACATTCCCGTAGAATCCCAGCTCGTCAAACAAATACGTGTTCAGCGCGCCGATCACCTCGTGCGCGTCGCGCGCCTCGGTAATCCGTCTTTGCAACACGCCCGCCATTTCGTCAACCCGCGCCAGATAATACTCGACCGCAAGGTCAGGATACTCGTCTCCCGCGACGATCAATGCCCCTTCAGCGAGGTCAATCTCTGCTTCGGGCAAAGCAATCACGCGTTCAAACTCACTGCGCCATTCGTCGTGCGTCATAACCGGCACCATCCTACCCGCGCCAATAGCAAACAGGGAAACAGATCGTAACTCGTGCCTGTTTCCCTGTTTCCTGCCAACCAACTCATGTCCCCGGAGAGACTCGAACTCTCGCACACGGCTCCGGAGGCCGATGCTCTATCCACTGAGCTACGGAGACAGCTGTCTAAAACAAATCAAGTGTATCATATTTTGGGCGGTATTCCAACGTAGTGTGGTCGTTATTTTTCAAACAACAACATCGGCAAATACCTCTCGTGCGGCGCAAAATCCGTCCCTGCCCAGTCCGCCTCAAAAATCCCCTTCCAGTACGCGTGCGCGTCGGACGACTCCACCTGCACCGCCAGCTCGCGGTTCAACTTGTTCGACGTTTCCGACCCGTTGATGCTTCCCAGATGCACAAACCCCGACCCGCCTTTCTCCACCAGCGCCAGTTTGATATGAATCCCCAGCCCCGTCGGATTCGCCAACCGGCACTCGATGTCATACTCGCGTGACAGGCGGTTTACATACACACACGTCTCGTAATTGCTCCGCGGATCGCTGAAATCGTCATAAAACGAATCGAGCAAAATTCGCACCCGCGCGCCCCGTTTCGCCGCCGCGATATACGCTTCCAGACGCGGGTTCGGGTCCCGCTCTGCGTTGCTTTTGCCTTCGCCCCAGTAAAGATATTCATAAAGCATCTCTATGCTCAGCGTATCCCCCTGCCCTACCCCCTTTACCAGCCCCAGCAGCCCGTCGCTCACCCGCAAACAGTTCTCGGGACACTGCACCACTTGCATTGGCAGCTTGCCCGCGCTCGCGAATGGCGCCGTCGCGATGGGCGCATAGACATCGCCCCCGTCTTTATAATCGGGCACAAACCCAAACGGCGGAAAATCGTCCGTGCTCGTCCCCCATCGCCGCACGTCGGCATGATGTTCCGGGTCCAGGTCTCGCCTCAAAATCTCTCGCGCCGCGTGCGCCACCTGCGCGTTGCTCGTCACCAAAAAACCGCCCCGCGAGCCCTTTGTCCCATCCCCTTTATCATCCGCCGGCATCGCATCCGCGCTCATATTCTCCGACCCGACCAGCGCGCGCGTCCCATCAATCACCAGCCACTTGGCATGTTGACTGAAATACCTTTTGCGGACCTTTGCCTGGGGCTTGCTCTCCATCAGCCAGCATTCGCCGCCGTGTTGCTCGATCTGCTGACACCCCCATTTCCCCTGCGCGTCCATCGCGCTCGCGTCCAACAAAATCCGCGCGCTCACCCCCGCGTCCAACCGCGTCAACAGCGCGTCAATCAACGGCGCGCTGTCCAGCGAATACATCTCCATCTCGATGCTCGTCATCGCCCCGTTAATCTCATCGCGCATGCACTCGTACAAATGGTCGGGCGCCACACAATATTTCACCTCCGCCCACCTCGACGATTTCACGGTTTGGAAAAATTGCTCCAAATCCCAGCCGGGATATCGCACCTTTTTCCCGCGCACCGTGTCCAATGGGTCTTGCGCCCAGTCTTGCAGCGCGTTGGTGTCCTTGACCGGCATCCCGTCCAACTCGCGCAGTTTCCGATACAGAATCTGTCCCTCCAGCGCCGAACTGCCAAAATCGAACCGTTGGACTGCGCCGCCGGTCCAGTCCGCGCCGCCCAGCGTCGCATCCCCATACACCATCGCATCTACCACGGCATTGTCGGCATCAAACAAAAACACCTGGTCGCCCGTGTTCGTAAACGTTGGGACGCTCCCCGTCATGTCAACCACCTCAGCCATCGAGTCCCCGCCATACTCGTACGCGGGCAAATGCCCAAACTCTCCCAAAAACGCGGCGGCGGACCGCGCCACCCAGATCGCCTCCTTTGGTTCGATCACCGCATCTGTCGGAAAACGTACCGTGCCCTCGCCATCACCCACACCCCAACCCCCAATGTCCACCTGCGCCGCGCCAACATTCCGCAGTTCCACCGCTTCCGACGCCTCCCCCGTCACCGACGGGTCAAAATAAACGGCGGTGATCAGCACATCGTGAGATAGCGCAGCACGCACAGACAGAGGAATCTCGGTCGCCCCCACCATCCCAAACAGCAGGAGCGCTGCTAATAATTTTCGTTTCATTTGTTGTCAAGATTTGGCAAGCGCGGACAAAGTGACGGGCGAGTTGAGCATGTCAGCAAAAGACTCTTTGAGTCGCGGACCTGGCATTGGACCAAGAGGGTTTTAGCCCCTGTTGCTCGTTCGGTTGATGTCATTTCAAATGTCAATGGCCCTGGCAAGACAATTTCTTTGCCGGTCCTGCAAGATTTGTGGTATTCTCCTTACCACTCGGTGGAAGGGAATTCTATGCACGCTTCGAATTGGCTTGCCCGGATCAAGAGAATTGTACCAGATCTGATTGTTGTCATCGCTTTCTTGATTGCTGGGTTAAAGTATACGTCCGGCATCAGCGAAATCGTGGATATTGGTCTTGCCGACGAAACTGCCTACCTTATGCGAGGCATTGCGTTTCTTCGCCTTGCGTTGCCCACGCCTGAAAATGCTCCACTGTATGCAGTGTGGTATTCATTGCTTGCACGCGTATCCCCGGACCGCATTGGGCTGTACTACCTGAACTATATTTGGGTGACGATTCTCCCGCCGGTGCTATTTTATATCCTGCTGCGGAGGTTTCAAGTTTCCCTGATAACTTCGTCGCTATTTGCGCTTTTTCTATTGATCACAAACGCGAATTTTGCAGTATGGCCCAAGGTCAACCACTTTGCTCTCATAGTATTACTTGTATTTCTGATCCTGGCAACCATTCCCAAATCATTTGTGCTGTCCTCTGCGATTGTGGCTCTTGGTTGTCTGGCTGCATCTTATGTCCGTCCGGAACTGTATTATGCCTTTGCGATTTGTTTTGCGATCAGCGCTGTGATCTTTTTCTTCCGCGAGCGCACGCTGCTCAATGCGGCTGCGCTTGGATGCTTGGTCCTGATTGCTGTCTCGGTTGGATTAACCGTGGGGTTTCCTGTGGGGGGAGAAGATCGCAGTCTCGTTGCGTTTGGTCAACACTTTTCGATGAATTGGCTCGCTTGGACCAACTACCCCGGATTATCTCCCTGGACGGATTGGCAGCAAATTCTAGAAATGAATTTCGGCAAAGTTACAGGTATCGGGGACGCAGTATCAAGCAACCCGTCGTTATTTGCGCGCCATGTCCTCACCAATGCGATGAATCTACCTCGCGCGCTTTTCGCAACTTTTGCGCCTCACGCCAACCTATTCTTGCCTTATCCCATGCGACTCACAGAGATGTATCTTCTGCCTGCTCTGGTTATTGCGGGCATCGTCCTTTACCGAAAGACAATATTGTCGCGGATGCCCATTTCAACGCGAACCGAGTCGCGGCTCCTGTTTCTCACAGGAGTTATCTGTTTGGTGCTGATTCTGGCAATACTCATCATATTTCCACGCGCCCACTACATGGTGATCTTGGGAACATTGCTGTTAGCCGTCGTTGCTGTCGTGATCGATCCATTCAAGGACCGCGAAATTAACGCGGTGCGTGCGATTGTCATCGCATTGATTGTCATTGCCATAAGCCCGAGTGCGGTGAATCTGATGGGACCACTCCCCCGTCAACGACCTACTTTGCAAGCAATTCAGTTTTTGCGCGGTCTGCGCGTCACGGAAACGACACGCCTTCTGGACGCGGATCTTGGCTACTCATCCTATCTTTCAGGAAATTTCACCTCAATCCCGCCTTACCAAAAGAGCAAACCGTTTTATACTTTCATCCGGGAGCAGAAAATCAACATGATCATGGAAAGCGAGAATCTGTTGAATGATAGCCGTTTTCGGGATGATAAAGAATGGAAAGCATTCCAAGAGAACTACGAGAGCGCTGGTTTTGTAAAACTTGCCCTGCCCGATGGCAAGAGAGCTTTATATGTTGACGAGTCCATCCTACCTCCCACCAATTAAGAACAACCCGCGCCACTCAGATTCCGGTCCAAACCCGTCGGAAAACTCACCGTCCCTTCTCCATGCCCACACCCCAATTTTCAATCATTACCTGCGCCGCGCCGATATTCTGCAGTTCCACCGCTTCCGGCGCCTCCCCCGCCACCTACGGGTCAGAATAAACGGCGGTGATCTCCACGTCGTTCGCAAGAGACGCACGCAACATGCATCTCCAGATTCGATCCCACCATAACATCCTCACACCCAACCGTCACACTCGGTCCACTCGCGCGGCGGTTTTTTTACCGCATTCCGCGTTCCAATCATCACCCGCCATCCGCCATTCGCCATCCGCCATCCACCATCCGCAAAGTTGCCCTGCATCCCCGTCAACGGTAGTATAGGAGACGACGATGCTAAACCAACCTACCTGTTATCTCGCCCCCTCGTGCCAGGCGCGCATGATTGGGCACATGCAATACGGCGTGTTCGCCCTCAGACCCATTCACAAGGATGAACTCATTGCCGTCTGGGGCGGCGAGGTCGTGGCGCGCAAAACGCTCGACACCCTGCCCGACCGCCTCCGCCGTCTCAGCATCCAGGTCGAAGAGGACCTCTTTCTCGTCGCCCTCCACGAAGGTCCCGCCGATTACGTCAACCATTCGTGCAACCCGAACTGCGGCTTGCGCGGACAAATCGCGCTCGTCGCCCTGCGCGACATTGCGCCCGGCGAGCAGGTCACATTTGATTATGCCATGAGCGACGGCAGTGATTATGACGAGTTCGAATGTGGCTGTGGCGCGCCCATCTGCCGCGGTCGCGTCACGGGTCGTGATTGGCGCCTCCCCGAACTATGGACGCGCTATCACGGTTATTTTTCGCCCTATCTCGCGCGCCGCATCGAACGACTGAAACGCGGCGAAAGCGTCTGACCGAATCCGATTCGATGAGTACGTGGAGCAAATATCTGCGCGTGTGGGTCGTCGTCGGCGCGTATCTGCTGGTCGTTTTTGCGCTGATTCTCCTGCAGGGGCTGCTGGACCTAAACGGGCTGTGGCCCTCTCTCAACTCTCTGTCCTTTTTTCTCGTCTTTCACACCCTTGCCGTCATTGCCGTTTTTTTTGCCATCTGGCGTGTCTTTCAGCCGCCCGAAATCAGACAGACAAAACTCTATGGCATTCCCGCCGCCGCGCAAGTGCTCGAATCAAATCGCACCAAATGGCGCTGGCGTCGTTTTTCCGGACCCTGGGCGCGCGAATATCGTCTCCGCTTGCAGGTGACGCCTCCCGACCGCGCCCCCTTTCCGGCGACCACATACGCCTATTTTTCCCCGGGCAGCGAACCCGCGGTCGGCGCGGTCATCCGCGTCAAAATTCATCCCCGGCGGAAAAACCTCGTCGTCGTGACGACACCCGATCAGGTCCGGGACAAATCCTGACACAAACTATAGTACAATCCCCCCCGCATGGACAACCAATTTGCCACAGTCCTTTTTGGACTCTCATCCGCGCTCATCTGGGGCGCGGGTGATTTTTGTGGCGGTCTTGCCGCGCGCCGCGCCTCAGTCGTCGGCGTCTTGATTGTGGCGGAATTGAGCGGGCTTGCGCTGCTCATCCTGTTTGGACTTGTTTTTCGGGAACCCATCCCCGCGACTACCAGTATGGCTTGGGGCATTGCCGCAGGTTTGAGCGGCACACTCGGCTTGGGTGCGCTGTATCGCGGTCTCGCCACGGGCAAAGCATCCATCGTCGCGCCGGTCTCTGCCGTCGTCAGCTCGATTTTGCCCGTGATCTTTGCCGCCTTGACGATCAATCTCCCTTCGCCCGTTCAATTGGTCGGCTTTGGGCTTGCTCTGGCTGCGATCATTCTGGCAAGCCAATCGGCGAGCGAGTCGGGCAGCAACAACGCGCTCGGCTATGCGTTTCTCGCGGGTTTTGGCTTTGGCGCGTTTTTTATCCTGATTGATCAGGCGGGCGGCGAGGGCTCTACCTTTTATCCCCTCGCCATCGCGCGTGCCGTTTCGGTGCCACTCTTGATCGGCGTGATGTATGGTCGCGGCGGCTCTTTGCCCGCTCGCAGCGTGATTCCTCTCACTGTGTTATCCGGCGTCCTCGACGCGAGCGGCAACGTTTTCTTTCTCCTCGCCAGCACCGTCGGCCGTCTCGATGTCGCCACCATTCTATCGTCGCTCTATCCGGCATCCACCGTCATCCTTTCGCGCATCTTTCTCCGGGAGCAAGTTACGCGCCTCCAACTAATCGGCGTCGTTCTGGCATTGGCAGCCATCGTACTCATTGCATTATAGCGCGCGACACAACCGCACAAGGCGTTCAGCATTCAAGATTCAGCTATCGGAGCTCACCCATGACCCCATCACTCGAAATCGCAATTGATACGCTCATCGCCGACGCGATGCAAACCCGGAACATCCCCGGACTCGCACTCGCCGTGATCCAAAACCGCACCCTCACCTACACGCGTGCTTATGGCATCATGAATCTGGAAACGCGCGCGCCGATGCCTCTCAATGCGCTCTTTCATCACGCCTCGGTCACCAAACTCTTTGTCGGCACCGCGCTCTTGCAGCTGCGCGACCGCGGACGTTTGGATTTGGACGCGGCGGTCGTTCGTTATCTGCCATACTTTCGCCTGAACGACCCGCGCTATCCCACCCTCACGGTGCGCCAAATGATGCAACACACTTCAGGTATGCCCGATACTGAGGATTATGGCTGGGAGAATCCCAAATATGACGCCTCGGCGCTCGAAAATTATGTGCGCGGGCTGGTAGACCTGTCTCTCGAATCTGACCCGGGCACGCGATACTCGTACAGCAATATTGCCTACGAGGTGCTGGGCGATGTCATCGCCAAGATTTCCGGATTGACGTTTGAAGCGTATATAGCACAAAATATTCTCGCTCCCCTCGGCATGGAAACCGCAACGCTGCCTGTACAACAGGCAGCCCGCGCCCTCATGGCGACGCCGCATACGCACAATCCTTATCCGGATGGACCGTCAAGCGTCAGCGCGATTTTTCCCTATAACCGCGAGCACGCGCCCAGTTCGACCCTGTACGGCAGCGTCCTGGACACGAGCAAATTTGCCCTGGCATACCTGAACGGCGGCGAATGGCAGGGCGGACGGATTTTGTCCGCGGCGAGCGTTGCCGAGATGTGGACTCCCACTGTCAAAACGGGGCGGTCACACTGGACCGGGATTGGGCTGACCTGGTTCGTGGGGGAGAAATCGGGAGAAAAACTGGTCGGGCATGACGGCGAGGATGTCGGGTTCAACACCACCTTATCCCTGGTCCCGAACATAGGTGCCGGCGTTGTGATGCTTGCGAACGCCGACGCCGCTCGGATCGAGCGGGAAGGCGATGCAATCATCGAACTGCTCATCCGAGAATCCCAAGCGTCTGATTGAGAACACCATTCGTCCGGGGAAACAAAAAACGCCCTCCCGATTCTTTGGAGGGCGTTCGCTTGATATTCAATTGTATCGCTCAGCGTGAGGCAACTGCCGGCTGCTTGCGGCGGCGCTGTGCTTCCACATAGCGTCGAATCGCTTCAGCGTCCGGTTGGTTGAACGCCGACGCATGGGGGTCAATCCCCTCGATGCGTTGGCGCGGCAATTTCTGATTCAACACGCGCTCGATTTTCTTGACCTGCAGTTCGTCGAGCGGCGTGACCAGCGTATACGCGCTGCCCACAGCTTGTGCGCGACCGGTGCGGCCGATCCGATGCACATAATCCTCTGCCTGCATCGGAACATCATAGTTTACGACGTGCGAAATACCTTCGACGTCAATGCCGCGCGCGGCGATATCGGTGGCGACCAGCACGCGCGCTTTGCCTCGACGGAACGCTTCCAGCGCGGCGACGCGTTGACTCTGCGAACGATTGCCGTGAATCACGTCGGCGCGAATGTTGGCTTTTTTGAGATACTTGACGATTTTGTCGGCGCGGTGTTTTGTCCGCGCAAAGACCAATACGCTCTCCATTTCTTGATCCGCCAACAGTTTCTGCAGTGCTTCCGTCTTTTGATGTTCCGGCACCGTAAACAGCGTTTGCTCGATCGCCTGCGGTGCAACCGTCGTTTCCACCGCAATCCGCGCGGGCTTGTGCGTTACTTCGGACGCCAGCGACAGAATCGAAGGCACCAACGTGGCGGAAAACAACATCGTCTGGCGTTCCCGCGGCAGTTCGCGCGCGATCTTGCGGATCGCGGGCAAGAAACCGACATCCAGCATACGGTCCGCTTCATCCAGCACAAGCATCTGCAAATCCTTGAACGAGACATAGCCGCGATTCATGTGGTCCTGCAAACGCCCCGGCGTGGCAATCACAATGTCGGTGCGCCGTTTGAGCGCCTGCTCCTGATTCACCATCCCGACGCCGCCATAAATCGCGGCGACGCGCAGGTCTGTATGCTTGACCAATGCCAGCGCCTGATCGGCAACTTGAAGCGCCAACTCGCGCGTGGGCACCAAAACCAGGACGCGCAGTTTATGGACCGGCGTGCCTTGCGCCAGCAATTTTTGTATGGCAGGAATGAGATACGCAGCCGTTTTACCCGTGCCCGTCTCTGCCGAACCTAAAATATCTTGACCCGTCAACGCAACCGGTATGGTTGCCAACTGAATCGGCGTGGCTTGTTCAAAACCCATCGCGTCCACACTCTTTTGCAGGCGCGCGTCAAGACCAAAATCAACAAAACTCATAAAACTCCTAACAGGTTCCGCGCGGAATAGAGGTGACGCGCACATGCCACAGTCATCGCTCGATCCGGCGAAACGTTTTCGATGCGGTGGAAATTCCGATGTGAACTACCGCGGGGACACAGACGGGTCAGGGGGAAAATTAAGGAGCCACTACAACGGGCTCACTCGACCGAGGAATAGCTCTCTATAGAGAATCCCGTTCGCTTGGACACGCGCCAACGGGGACCTATATGCTTAACTGTCTCTAACGCCGGTTAGTGTAACACAAAACGTAAAACTTACCTGATTCGAAAATAACCCCGGCTATGCGGGGATTGGAGTGGACTGAGGTTGTAGAGTGACTTGGTAACCCAGCTTTGCAATACGCTTTGCAAGTCGTTTCGCCGTCGTTTCCGGG
>JADZCJ010000027.1 GCA_020851635.1 Anaerolineae bacterium | reverse complement strand
TGCAAGCCCTCCGGATGAAAATACTGCTGGATCCATTCGAGACTGCTGACCGCGTCGAGTAACGAAAGCATGGGAAAGTCCATGCCCCCAGCATACTACGCTATTTGCACTTTTGCTAGACATGAGCTCAGATAACAAAGGTATCGGAGGCAAGATGAATAGCAAGGAACGTTTGATGACAGCTTTTCGACGCGGGACGCCGGATCGCGTGCCCGTCACCAGTTGGCTCTCGCTCAAACTGCTCGAACAAATCACGGGACAAGCGCCGAAACAATTTCTCTCGCGCTTTGCCGATGACCCCGTCAATTCCGTCATCAAAATTCAGGAAGATTTGGGACTCGACCCCATCATCCTGACCTTTTCCGAGCTTGAGGATGAAGTGATTGATTGGCCCGCGCGCTTTTTTCGCTGGAACCCCGCGGCGTTTGAAAACTGGCGCGCCGAAATCGAGGTCGGTGAACGAGACGACGATGCCACCATCATCCGCCGCAAGATCACGACTCCCGAAGGTGTTCTCACCAGCGCGTATCGCCGCGAGCGGTATCAAAAATGGGCGATGGACCATCTTGTCAAACAAGAGAGCGACCTCGAATTGCTCAAATATCGTCCTGACCCGAAATATCTCGATGTGAGCGGTCTCGCCGAGATGGTCAAGCGCGTCGGCGACCGCGCGGTCGTGATCCACAATTTTCCGGGTGTCTGGTACGAAGCATGCAGCGTCCGCGATCTGGTGTCGGTCTCGACCGATGTGTACGAACGTCCCAAGTGGCTCAAACGCTACATGACCGAACTTGGCGAATACCTGCTCAAGCTCTTTGACCGCGTCCTCGATTCGGGCGTCGAGGTCGTCTTGCTCGACGAGAGCTGGGTCGGCGTGGGTCTCTCGTCATCGGTTTTTGAAGAATACATTTTGCCATATGACAAGGCGCTCGTTGACCTCGCGCACAGCCGCGGCGTGTTGGTGGACTATCACAACTGCGGGCGCGTCAAGTCGGTGCTCGAAGGCATGGCAGCCACCGGCGCGGACGTGCTCGAACCATTACAGCCGCTCAGCTTGAACGGCAATACCTCGCTGGCAGAAGCCAAAGCACGCGTCGGCAAACGCATGGCGCTGTATGGCGGATTCAACGAGCGCGTCTTGATGAGCGAGGACCTCGACGACGTGCGCGGCGAAGTGCGGCGCGTGATTGACGAGGCGGCGGCGGGCGGCGGATACGCCATTCGCTGCGGCGGACAAATTTTCGAGGCGCGCCTCGAAAACGTTCAAACCATGACCGCCGAGGTCGCGCGCTATGGACAATACGCGCCCGCATGATATTTTGCGTCTCGCAACATCTTGCGTCTCTACGCCCTACAACCTTTTACAGCGTCATGTCGGCAAACAGCAACGTATCCGAAAAACAATTCAAGGTCCTCGTCGAGCGGACCACGCGCGCAAAAATGCGCGATGGGGTCGAAATCGGCATGGTGATCGCGCGCCCCGATGCGCCGGGACGTTTTCCCGCCATCATGTCCTACAACCCGTATCGGACGCTCACGGCGGTCAAGGACGATAATTCCGACACGGCATACAATCATCGGTGGGATGGTCCCAGTTGGTTTGCCGAACGCGGGTATGCGGTGATTTATTTCGACGTGCGCGGCACGGGCAATTCGGGCGGCACAACCCAGCATATCTATTCGCCGGATGAGCAGGAGGACGCATACGAGATGGTCGAGTGGGCCGCCCGGCAAGAGTGGTGTGATGGGAACGTGGGGATGTGGGGCATGTCGTATGGGGGCGTCGTCCAGTGGCAGGTAGGCGTCCAAAATCCGCCGCATCTCAAGGCGCTGGTCGTCGGCTCTTCCAACGACACGGTCTATGACGATTGGGTCTATCCCGGCGGCAGTCTGCGCCCATACATGTTTGACACGTTCTCGCCATTGATGAACGCCAACAATTTCGCGCCGCCCGACCCCGAAGTGGTGGGGGACAGATGGGGCGAAATGTGGCAGGAGCGGTTGGAAAAAAATGTGCCGTGGGGCAATGGCTGGGTCGAGCACGCGCTGGACGACGAGTATTATCAAGCGCAATCGCTCCAGCCCGATTACAGCCGGGTCAAGGTCCCGACGATGTTGTGGAGCGGTTGGGCGGACTGTTATCCCACACAAATTCTGCGCGCTTTTTCAAAAATCAACGTCCCCAAAAAAGTGTTTCTCGGCCCCTGGAACCACGACTGGCCCGAAATGGCAATCCCCGGTCCGCGCATCGAGTTCCGGCACGAAATGCTCCGCTGGTTTGACCGGTGGCTCAAGGGCAAGGAAACGGGTGTGATGGACGAGCCGCCGGTGACGCTCTTTGTGCGCACGTATTCGGAACCGCACGCCATGATGGACATTGACGACGCGGGCGTGTGGCGCGCCGAAAACGAATGGCCCCCGCAGCGGATCCAAGCTGTCCCGATGTATTTTGGGAACGACGGGCAGCTCGTCGAATCACCGGATGCCGTGACGGCGCAGGACTCGTATCAATATGACCCGACCGTTGGCGTCACCGCCGGGATTTACTGGGGCGGCGGCATTCTGCCGTGGGGGATGCCGCTCGACCAGCGCGCCGATGAATCCAAATCCCTCACCTTTACGACTGCGCCTTTTGAGACGGACACCGAAGTGACGGGTGCGCCGCAAGCGGTCCTCTATGTCTCGTCCACCGCCGCAAGCGGCTATTTTCACGTCAAACTCACGGACGTTGCGCTCGACGGCACGTCCAAGTGGGTGACGGACGGAGGGCTGCTCACCTCGCACCGCAATTCGCACACGAACCCCGAACCCATCACGCCGGGCAAGGTCTATGAATTAAAAATTGGCCTCAAATACCTCGCCTACGTGTTTCCCGCGGGGCATCGCCTGCGCGCTACAGTCGCCAGCGCGGACCTGCAAAACGCCTGGCCTGCAGGTGCGCGCGCCACGCACACGCTCTATCGCGGTGGTGAACATGCGTCGCACGTCATTCTGCCGTTCGCGCCCACGCAGGAACCAGCGCTGCCCCTGCCCGCGCACGGTCCTTCGCCGCGCCCCGCACCCTCGCCGAATGATTTTATCGGCTCGTCGCATAGAATCACGCACGACCTGGTCAATGACACCGTGACGGTTGAACTGGAACGTGTGAGCGGCTTGCTGCCCAACAGCGGTTCGGCGCGTCCTCCGTTTGGCAGCAACATCAGCCGCCGTCTCGCGCGCTCGCGCTATACCGTCTCGCGCGCCAACCCCGCCGACACAACCATGCAGGCAGACCATATCTATACCATCACGCGTCCCGACGGCGAGATACGAATTCAAGCAAACGACAATCTTTCGAGCGACGCTCAATCCTTTCGCTTGATGTCGCGCATAGAAATTACAGTGGACGGCAAAACGCACTGGACAAAAAGTTGGCGCGTTTCGCGCCCGCGTCTGTTGGATTAGTTGTATTATCCCATCCGATTCTGCATCGAGGTATCTCTATGGACCAACTCACTTTTCCCTACACCCGTTGTAAATTTGGCGTCGCCGTGCGCGACATGACGCCGCCCGTCGGCATTTATCACACCGCCTGGGGCGCGGCAACGCATGACCGCGCCGAAGGCATCCACCGTCCGCTCACCGCCACCGCCGCCGTCTTTGCCCCCATCGCGGGCGACGGCAGACCGCAAGCGTTGGTCGCCATAGATCACGGGTGGTTCCAAAATCCCGATGACGAGCGCGCCATGCGCGCAAATATTCTGGAGCGCACCGGGCTGGGAGATTCGGAACTGCTCATCAATATGTCGCACACGCACGCTTCGACCAATGCCAACAGCTATCTGACCGATCGCCCCGGCGGCGAATTTGTGCTCGAACATCTCGCCTACATGACCAAACAAATCGGCGACGCGATTCTGGCGGCGATGGAAAATCTGACCCCTGTTTGGATCGCATACGGTTATGGACATTCGGCGCTGGCTTTTAATCGCGACTATTGGGACGTTCGAGAATCCAGATATGTATGCGGTTTTAATCCTGCGGGCGGCTCGGACGACACGATGCTGGTTGCGCGCGTGACCGATGAGACGGGCAAGACGCTTGCGACGATGGTCAACTATTCCTGTCATCCCACCACGCTGGCATGGCAAAATAAAATGCTCTCGCCCGATTTTGTCGGCGCCACGCGCGAGATTATGGAAAAATCGTTCGATGCGCCCGCCATCTTTTTGCAGGGGGCACAAGGCGAGACCGCGCCGCGCGAACAATACACCGGCGATACCGCCGTCGCCGACCGCAACGGGCGCATCCTGGGGCACGACGCCGCCGCCGCCATCGAGGCGCTTCCGCCCGCCGCCACAAAATTTGTATATACGGGCATGGTCCCGTCGGGCGCGCCGTTGGGCACGTGGGCGTATAAACCGGCGACCGCCGACGAGCTACAAGGCAGTGAGACGCTGACAAATACCTCGCGCATTGTGGATTTGAAACGCAAAGAAATGCCAACGGCAGAGGACCTCGAACCGCTCTATCACGCCGAAACACGCCGCCGCGAAAAAGAAATCCTGCTCCGCAAAATGTTGTTTCAAAAAGCGCTCGGACCAGACCCGGTCCATCACATGCCGCTCTATGCGTGGCGGCTCGGGCAGATCGGCGTCATTGCGGTGCCGGACGAGTTGTACAGCCGTTTCCAGGTCGAGCTCCGCAAACACATGGGCGAGACCCCCGTAATGGTGCTCGGCGTGACCAACGGGACGCTCGGTTATATGCCGCCGCAAGAGTTTTATGAAGGCAGTCGTTATCAAGTTTGGCAATCTGCCTTTGCCCCCGGCTGTCTCGAACAAGTCACGGCGGCTGCAAAACAGGAATTGACGGAGCTATTCCAAAAATAACCATGGACCAAATCACATACCCATTTACCCGTTGTAAATTTGGCGTCGCCGTGCGCGATGCGACGCCGCCCGTCGGCAGTTCTCACGCCTCGTGGGGCGCCGCCAAACACGACCTGACCGAAGGGATTCACAAACCTTTGACCGCAACAGCGGCGGTCATTGCGCCGTTGGACGGGGGCAGTCGCGGTCTGGCGCTGGTCGCGCTGGATATCGGCTCGTTTCAAAATATCGAGGACGAACGCGCCCTGCATCAAGCAATCCGGCAAGCTACCGGTTTTGACGACGCGTCGCTGCTCATCAATTATTCGCACACGCACGGCGGCACGCGCGCCAATAGTCTGTTCGAGGACCGTCCCGGCGGCAACCTTATCAAGCCGTTTCTTGCGTATCTGACAAAACAGATTACAGACGCAGTCCTGCAAGCGCGCGATTCCGCCGTTCCGGCATGGATCGCCTATGGTTATGGGCGCTGCGCGCTGGCGGTCAATCGCGATTATTGGGACAGCGACGCGCAAAAATATGCGTGCGGGTACAATCCAAAAGGGCAAGCGGATGATACCGTCATGGTGGCGCGCGTGACCGACGACGGCGGGCGTATCCTCGCCACGATGGTCAACTATGCGTGCCACCCGACCACGCTGGCGTGGGACAATAAATTATTATCGCCCGATTACGTGGGCGCAATGCGCGAGGTCCTGGAAGGGGCATTCAATGCGCCCGCGCTCTTTTTGCAGGGCGCCGAAGGGGAAATATCAGCCCGCGAGCAATATGTCAGAGACACGGCGGTGGCGGACCGCAACGGGCGAATTCTCGGCTATGCGGCAGCCGCGGCGATTGAAGCGCTTCCGCCTGCGGGACAAAAATTTGTTTATACGGGGATTGTTGCGTCGGGGACGAACCTGGGAACGTGGGCGTATCAACCCGCGTCGGCAGAGGAACTGGGGGATGTGGAACGGATCGAGGGCGAGCCGCTTGTGGTAGATTTGCCGCGCAAGGACCCGCCATCGCTCGATGCGCTTTTGGCAAAATACGATGCGACCGACAACCGCCGCGAAAAAGAAGTGCTGCAGCGTCAGATCATGATTCAACGCGCGCTGGGTCCCGATCCCGAGCACCACATGGAACTGCGCGTGTGGCGGCTCGGTCCGGCGGGACTGGTGGCGAGTCAGAACGAACCTTATTCCGATTTGCAGACGACCCTGCGGCAGAGATTTCCCGACATGCCCCTTTTTGTGTTGGCGCTCACCAACGGAGCCGTCGGTTATATGCCGCCGCAGGAGACGTATGGACAGGGACGCTATCAGGAATGGCAGTCGCCGTACAAACCCGGCTGCCTCGAACGCGTGACCGAGAGCGCGACAGAGGGGTTAAAGAAATTGTTCCGCTCCTAAAGCCAAAGCACCGCCCCTGCATCCTCTACGCCGGGGCGGTGCGCCTCTCACATCGAGACCTCGCCCGATTGCGTGGGGTTGTGTTCGGGCATCAGAATTTTCGTTCGCGGATCAACCCTACTCCCCAAAGTGCTGGGACAATATGGTTTCCAGATGCCGCTCCAGTACCGCGTATGAATAATGGCGCTTGGCAAGTTGATAATTCGTTTCGACCATCTGACGCGCCCGGAACGGGTCCGACAAGACCTGCCGGGTGCGCTCGACGGTGGACGCATTTATATAGCCGTCAAATTCAATGACTTGAAATCCTTTCGGTTTGATGTCCAGCGCAAAAATCGAATAATTGTTGATCAGAAGCGGGCGTCGAAAATACACCGCTTCCAGAAACGCGTTCCCAAACCCCTCTACGGTCGAAGGATACGTGACCAGCTGTGCCTGTTGATAGACATCGCGCAGTGAATAGATCTTGCGCCCGTCCCCGGTGCGACCGCGCTCGGAATGGATGCGCTCCGATTCGAATCGAATGGGCACGTCGAGCAGCGCGGCAAAAGTTCGCAGATGTTCCGCATAACCGTCGCCTTCGTCGCCGCTTTCATGCGACACGATCAACTGCGCGTCGAGTCCAAGACGTTTGACCAGTTCGACGGCATGTTCGATCCCCTTGCGGGCGACGACGCGTGTGGGCTGCAGGATGAGATATTGGTCAGGCGTCAGGCGCAGCTCGGCGCGCAAGTCATCGGCATAGCTGTCCGGCGGCTCGGGTGGATTATCAAAATCCATCACATTCGGAATGAGCAAGCTCGAAATGCCCGTCCGTAAACTCAGTTGATTCGCCGCCAGCGAGTTGATGACGACATGGCGCATGGACGGAAAATGTGGCGGGAACGCCATATTCAAATAATCGCGGATGCAGTTTGTCAAAAACCGCTGGCGTTCCCAATAGAAATCGTGATGGTGCGCGATCGTCAAAAATTCCGTTTCCGCAATAAACTCGGTTAACGCCATTCCCAAAGGAACGTTCATCGGAATAGAGAGCGCATTCTGAACGATCAAGAGCTCGATGTCGAACGCGCGCACAAATTCATAGAGCTGTTCTTTGAGAAACCCCTGCAACTCTGCCACGCGGCGCGACGTGGCAGGCGGACGCACGGCTTGCGAAAACGCCGTGTTGTAGATTTCCCAAACGTCGGGATGACGAAAATGCGCTTCAGGCACGACCCGCGCACAGTCCGGTCCGCGGTCACATTCCCCCGCAAAATAAAAACAGTGGTGTCCCAGTTTCTCCAACACCTCGACCCATTTGCGGCTTTCGAGCGAAACGCCATCCGTTCCGGCAAAGCGCGTCGAGATCAACCCAATCCGTCTGGGCGTCAACATGTTGATCTCACCGGTTCAAACGAATTCATTCTCGTTCCTCCAAATCCTTTCCCCCCGTCTCAATCTTTACGCTCGTCTATTCTCCGCCTGTGATATACTATTCCGCGTATGAGCACCCCCATTCGTGACCCGCATGGCATCATCGTCGGTTATCAGGAAAGCGATGGCACCTTGCGGGACAGAAACAACAAAAAGGTCGGGCAGATTTTCCGCGACGGGTCAGTCTATAATGCCCAGCGCGAACAGGTCGGCAGCATCAATGCGCGCGGCGACGTGATTGACCGTTATGGGCGGCAGGTCGGCTCGATTGGCGCGGATGGCGCTGTGCAGGACTGGCACGGGATTCACCTCTATAACGGCAGCGCAGGACCGCTGTTGATTGATTTTGAAAAAAAGGCGCAAGACCCGCTCCCGAGCCGTTTTGATTTTGATCAACGCGCCCGCGAGGTCCCCGAAACCAAAGCTCCGCGCACCCCCCTCTCATTCTTGCCGGACGGGTTCGTATCCCCATCTGTCATCGGCTGTCTGGGCATCGGACTGGCGGTGATCGTCGGGCTGGTCATCATGTTTGTTCTGCGAAATCCTCTTTTCTTGGCAGGACCCCCCGCCCGAACGTCAACGCCGAGCGCGCTGGCACAAGAGACGCCGGTCCTCCAGGAACAGGGCACGCCCGCGCCCGCAAACGCGCCCACCACCGCGCCGCTCATTCAGCAAGCGACAGGCAAGGTCAACACGCAGATCCTCAACCTGCGTCAGGGACCCGGCACCACTTTTGAAATCGTTGACCGCTTGCAGCTGGACACCCAGGTCGTCATTGTCGGACGGCTGAGCGACAGTGTGTGGCTGCGCGTCAATGTGCCATCCATCGGCAAACAGGGTTGGGTTGCCGCCGAGTACATTACGACAGAGGCAGACCTGAACGCGCTCCCCGTCATAGAGCCTCCCGCGCAGTAAACCCCTCGTACGCGAATCAAACGGAATCCGGCGCCGAATCGTTTTAGAATCAAGGAGAGAATCGGATGCACAGAAAAATCCAAATCGGTTTGTTTTTTTTTTGCAGTGCTTGCCATCCTGGCAACCCTGCTGTTTAGCACGAATGCCGTCCAGGCGCGACCCAACGCACAAGCCACAGCCACCCTCGTTGCCACAACCGAACCGCAAGAGATGGACGAGGCTGCGGCCGCTGCGGCTTATTGTGAGGCACAGGGCGGCACCGTGACGACGCGCTATCCGACCTACAAAACGAATGCGCCGCAGGACCGCTGGCTGCGGCTCGCCGGGTCGCGCGATTTTTGCACGTTCCATTCGGAAGCCGATGCGACCGGGTTCCAATCGCAAATTTCGATTGCGCTGGATACTCTTTATGCAGACGAGCCGACCCTGGCTGTGCTCGCCTATCTCGAACCGGTTGCCCTGCCGCCATTCACAGGCGCAAACCCCTCCTCTTTGTATTGTTCCAAGCTGGGCGGGACGGACCTGTTTGGTGGAGCAGCCAATGCCGCAGGCGGCGGCTGGGTCACGGAAGCGCCCGACAGCGCGACCAATTTCCAGGTCGTTGGCATGTGCGTTTTTGCTGACATGTCAGCCATTGATTCCTGGGGGCTGACTTATAAAGCGAATGGCGTCGTGCGCGGCACCGATCTGAGCAAGGTTGTGCGCTACCAGCCGACCTCTCTACCAAACGTTTTTACCGGCAGCTCGAATAAACCATCACCAAGCATTGTGGACCAAACCTTGACGGAACAAGACAATGGCAAGCCTGTCTCCCTTAAAGCGGGCGACACGATGACCGTGCAGCTCGCCAGCAACCCCTCCACCGGCTATTCGTGGCAAGTGATTTCGGACAATGCAGCGGTGTTGGAGCAAGTCGGTGAGCCGCAGTTCGATTTGGGCTCCAAGACCCCCATGCCTGGTGCAGGCGGAACCGAGACCTTTACGTTCCGTGCCGTGGGCGCAGGCACGACCACGTTGACCCTATTGTATTCGCGTCCCTGGGAAAGGGGCACAAAACCCACCCCACAAAATACCTGGACGGCTGATGTGACGGTCGAATAAAAACCTCGAAACAAAAAGCGCGGCGTCGAAATTTCGACGCCGCCTTTTTGTTTCCCGAAAATGGGTTTATCCTTTGCCATTCGCCGACTGCAAAACAAACTCGACAAATGTCCGCGTGGGAGTGCCGTTGCCCCATTTGTTGATATACCCGCGCTCTTTGGCTTCGCCGATGCCCGCCGCGCCGGCGATATCGAGATGCGCCCATTTGGCGCCTTTTTCGACAAATTGGCGAATAAACCACGCGCCCGTGATCGCGCCGCCCGGTCGTCCGCCGCTGTTTTTCAAATCCGCCCAATCACTGCGGATCGCCAGCAAATATTCTTCGTCCATCGGCATCTGCCAGTTCTTTTCGCCCGTGCGCTCGCCGATTTCGTACAGCGTATCTGCCAGTTCATCGTCGTTGGAAAAAACACCCGTGCGATATATGCCCAGCGCGACGACGATCGCGCCCGTCAGAGTTGCGGCGTCGAGGACCGGGCTTAGTTTCAATTCTTTGGTCGCATAGGCGACCGCATCCGCCAGCACCAGGCGACCCTCGGCATCCGTATTGTTGATCTCGATCGTCATGCCGTTCATGGCGCGCAAAATGTCGCCGGGCTTGAACGCGTTTCCGCCGGGCATGTTTTCGGCGGCGGCGACAATGCCCGTCACATTGACATGCGGTTTCAGTTGAGCGATTGCCTGCATCGCCGCAATCGTCGCCGCGCCGCCCGACATGTCGCCCTTCATATTTTCCATGCCGTCCGCGGGCTTGAGCGAAATGCCGCCGCTGTCAAAGGTAATGCCCTTGCCAATCAACCCCACCCCGCCCTCCTTGCTTGACGGGTCGCCCCAATAACGCATCACGATCATTGCGGGTGGATTCTGGGACCCTTGTGCGACGCCCAAAAACGCGCCCATGCCAAGTTCCGCAGCTTTGTCCCGGTCAATCACATAAAATTCCAATCCGTTCTTGTCCGCCATCGCCCGCGCTTGTTCCGCCAAAAGCAGCGGCGTCATTTTGTTCCCGGGCTCGTTCGCGAGGGTGCGCGCGAAATTGTTCGCCTCGCCCAGGATGCGCCCGCGTTCCACTGCCGCGCGCACGGTCTCTAGCTGGGACGCGTCGTTCACCAGAATTGTCACGCTCTCGAGCTCGTTTCGGAAATCATCTTCCCACAGCGCGTCTGCCGCCGCCGTAAAATATTTCTGAAAACGAAACAAGCCCATGACGATGCCTTCCGCAGTCGCTTGCGCTGCTTTGGCAAGGTCCAGACCTTCGGCGGGCACTGTCAGCGCCACACGCTTGGCGCCCAATTTACGCAAGTCCTTGACGCCGTCAGCCGCCGCGCGGCGCGCCCGGTCCAACTTGTGCTTGTCGCGCTTGCCCAGCCCCACGACCGCAACCCGCGCGGCGGGCAATGTCCCCATCGAGTAAAAGGCAAAATGCAGTGTATACCGCGCGCTAAATTCCTTGTTGTCGAGGGCGCGTTGAATTTCACCGCCGAGCGCATGGTCCACTTGAGCCGCCGCGCCGGAAAGAGGTTCATCTTGAAAGACTGTCACTATGATCCCATCGCCGCTCCATTGCGACAATGTGCCGATCTCTACGTCGAATTGCATAAGCTCCCCTTGAATAAGTCAGAAATATACGAACGTCAATCGCGTCGGCGCGGCGCGCCCGCGAGGGCGGCTCGCGCGCAGCTGCGTCTTTGGCATTTGTGCCGCGATTATAGCACACCGGCGCAAATTTTCGCTTGTCAAACCCTTTTAATCGGGCTATACTGATGCGGGCGTTTGTGGGCGCTCCAGACGCCAACGCGCGCCTTGTCGCACGGTCCTCCCGGTCACATTCTCACATATGCCCACCGAGCGAATTCTCGTCCTCGACGATAACGAGGCGCTCTGCCTCGAAACAGCCGCCACCCTCACGAACGCCGGCTATGCGGTAACTTTGGCATCCGCTACCCGGCAAGCTATCGAACGCGCGCGCCAACAACCGTTTGATTTGATTCTGGCTGACATTTATCTCCCGGACCAGGACGGAATCCAGGCCTTTCAGCAGATTCGTCAGGTGCTGCCCGATGTCGCCGGCATCGCCATGACGGCTTTTTCTAGCTGGGACGTCTCCAATCGAGCGATCCAGGCGGGCTTTGCCGGATTTCTCGTCAAACCTTTTCCCGCCGAACAGCTCGTCTCCTCTGTGGTCGCCGCGCTGGAACAGGAGCGCCTGCGCCGCGAAAATGCGCGGCTCCGCGCGCTCGTTCCGCTGTACGAACTTTCTCATTCGTTCATGGGCGCGACGGAATTGTCGCAGGTACTGAATCAGGTTGTCACCACGGTGCGCGCGGAAACTCGCGCCGAAATCGCGTCGCTCATGCTGCTCGACCACGAACATGCCGAACTCACGATTGCGGCAGCGGACGGGTTGCCTCCGGAAATTGTCGAAACCCAGCGCCGCGCGGTCGGCGCGAGCATCGCGGGCATTGTTGCCGAACGCGGCGAACCCTTGATCATTGCCGATGACGTGCCGCTCGATGTCAAGGTGCAGTCCTCGATGGACAAGCCGCAGCTCGGGTCCGCGCTTTCGCTCCCCCTGCGCACGCGCGGCGAATTGATCGGCGTATTGAATCTCTCGCGCCTGCGCGGCATGGCGCCTTTTACGCGCGCCGACCTGGAATTGGCAGCGGTGCTCGCAGGACAGGCGGCGGTCGCCATTGATCAGGCGCGCTTGATTGATGTAATGCGCAACATGAGCGAGACGAGTCAGCGGCTCGCGGGCGCATTTGATCTGGACGATGCCGCGACGATTGTGCTCGAAGCCGCGCTTGAACTCGCAGGCGCAAAACGCGCGATTCTGTGGCTGGTCGAAGACCTCTCTTCGCAGTTGACCCTTTTCAAGTCAGTCGGTCTGGATGCGGATGAAGCGCGACGGTTGAAACCCCCGGCGTTTGTTGTGCCCGCCGATTCGGTCAATGCGCGCGAACGCGAACAACAGGGGGTTGTCTGGCTGCCGATTTTGCGCGGCGATCGCAAGTTTGGTCTGCTCGAGCTGCATCTCCCGCCCAGCAAACGCCTCCGTCCCGACCGGCTCGGCGTGCTCAAGACCCTGGCGCACACTGCCGCCGCGGTGATCGAGTCGCATCGTTTGCGCGCACACGAGGCGATTGCGTTTCGAGAGATTGACCTGACCCTGCGCGGGGAATCGAATCTCCAGCAGGTGCTCGAACGGTTGATGCGCCAAATTGCCGAAGCGTGCGGAGCGCAGAACGGCGCAATCTTTATTCGCGGCAGTGAAAACGGCGATTCGGCGGCGTGGGTCGAACTCGGCGCGGGCGCGCCGTCCGATGTCGCGCGCGAGGCGATTGCGGCGAATCATGCCATTCTGCGGAGTGTTGCCGATGATCCCGCTCGCGGCATCGGTTCGATCATTGCGGCGCCTCTCACCGTTGGGACCCGCGTCGAAGGCGCGATTGTCCTGACACATCGCGACTCGCGCATGTTTGGTCCGCGTCACCTGAATTTGCTCTCGGTCCTTTCGAGCTCGGCGGCGCTGATCGTGCGGAATGCCCAGCTGTATGCGTGGTCTGAAGAAAAAGTGATCAGCGAGGAGCGTGCCCGCATGGCGCGCGAGATTCATGACGGCTTGGCGCAGGATATAAATTTTATGCTGATGCGCGTCCAAACTCTACAGGTCGCCGCGCGCAGGGGCAGAGAGATTGACCTGCTCAAAGAGCTGCAAGAGCTCGACCAGACTCTGCGTCGTGACGTGCGCGAAGTGCGGCAGACGATTTTCGCCTTGCGACCCGTCGAAATTGAAACGCTCGGTTTTATGCCCGCGCTCGAAAAATTCGTCCGGGACTTTGGCGGCGCAAACGATATCAACATCCATCTCAGCGCCAACGACGATGCCGCGCGACTTGTGCCCAAGTCGCAATCTGCGCTGTATCGGCTTGTGCAAGAATCGCTCAACAACGTCCGCAAACACGCCCACGCTTCCAACGTTTGGCTCACATTTGATTTTGACGACACGCGCGTCAATCTGGTCGTGCGCGACGACGGCAAGGGTTTCGACGTGATCAAGGCGCTGGATGCCGCCAGCGGACGCGGGAGTGTGGGCATTCTACAAATGCGCGAACGCACCGAACGCGCGGGCGGGACATTCGAGATCGAGACGGATGTGGGCAAAGGAACAACGATTCGCGTCACTTTGCCGGTCCGTTGATAAAACGAGAAATCCAGAAATCCTGCAAGATTTCTGGATTTCTCGTTTTATCAGCAATTTTCCCCCTCGCCGCGCCTCACGTATAATCTCACGTCGGGTTACAAGGGCTGAGGTTGGCTCGCCCTCCTACACCATCGCGCATTTTTCATGCAAGTTTTTGTTTCGAATTCCAACATCTCTGGGTCGGGTCCTCTTGGGACCGCATTTCAGACGCTCCTCCGTCCGCTCACCTCTCTACGGTTCTGGCTCGTTCTCTTGCTGCTCGTCGCATGGGCGCTGCGCCTGTTTCAACTGGGCACTATGAGTTTGTGGTGGGATGAGGCGCTGTCGTGGGACCGCGCCACCAATTCGTTCCCCGCCATTCTCGCCAACACCATTCAAATTCAAACGGTCGCGACTCGCGATCTGCATCCCCCGCTCTATTTTGCGCTCTTGCGCGGCGTCACGCTGGTCGCAGGGACGACCGAATTTGCGCTCCGTTTTTTGTCCACCGTCGCCAACATTTTGACGCTGGCGCTATTTGTGCCATTCACACGCGTTCTATTTGGCAAACGAGGGAGCGCCATCGGGCTGCTCACGGTCCTCATGGCAGCCGTTTCGCCATTTTACGTCTGGTACGCGCAAGAAGCGCGTCCCTATGCGTTGGTTTTGTTCTTCAGCTTGTTCAGCGTATATGCGCTCTTGAAATGGCTGAAAACGGACCCGCAGACATGGCGGGACATGGTGTCACGCTGGAGCATCTTGGTCGGCTTGTCGTTTCTGGCGTCACTGGCAACCCTCTATCTGTCATTTGTGCTTTTGCCCTTGATTGCCGCGACGCTGTTGCTTTTTGGCGCGGCAGGGCGTCATCAAACTGCATGGCGCGCCCGCCTCGGTTCGCCGCTCACTGCGCTCGCCGCGCTGTTGGTCGTTGCGTTTGTTGTGGTGTTGGCGCTCATGCCGCGCGAGACCGATTTGACGTCGTGGGACCAGGCAGGACCGCGCTCGGTGCCGCTGTGGATCATGCTGCGCGATGTATGGAATTCGTTCAGCGTCGGACTATCCATGTTCCTCGATCAGGCGGCGCTCTTGGACTGGTTCTTGCTCGCGCTCTGGCTTGTCGGCGTCTCGTCGTTGATTCGCCTCAGACCGCGCGATTTCAAACTCGCTTTGTTTGTGACTTGTTATCTCTTGCTGCCCGCGCTCGCGCTGCAGCTGGGCTCGATCTTTCGCCCGCTCTATCTTAATTCGAGACATCTCATTACGACCAGTCCCGCCTTTTATGTCGGGCTGGCGGTGGGGGTGTATGCGCTGGGGCACGCGGTCGGTTCGCGTGCCGCGCGCGCGAGTGAAAGGTCAAACGCAAAACGCCAAATTTCACGGTTGCTCACCGGCGCCGTGATGTTGGTCATCGCGGGCATTGTCGTCGGCGGCGCGCTGGTTTCGCTAAACAACCTGTATTTTGATGCGACATTTGCCAAAGACGATCACAAGGCGTGGGCGCAATTTTTGCGCGAGCGACTGCGCCCCGACGATTATCTCTTGCTCGTTGCGCCCCAGGCAGAGAAAATTGTCCAATACTATGCTCCGCCCAATTTACAGTGGGAATCTCTGCCGCATCTGGGGCAGACCCGAGACCGGCAAGAAGTTCTCGACCGCGAATCGGTCTTGGCTGCCTATCGCAATCACCCGCGCGTCTGGCTGTTGGAGCTGCATCAGCCGGTCGCCGACCCAACCTTTCACATCGCCGACCTGCTGAATCGTTGGGGCGCGCTCACCGAGGAATTTGTTTTTCGCGGGATCAGCACCGAGATTCGGCTGCAAGCATACGTTTACAACGGATTGCCAAAGGACCCCGCCGCGTCCACGCCCCTCGAGGAACAGATTCGCTTTACGAGCAACCTCGAACTCGTCGGTTACGAGACGCCGGAACAGGCGGAAGCGGGCACGCGCGTCGTGGTCAATCTCTATTGGCGTCTGCGCCGCAAACTGCCAAAAGACGGCATCGTTTCCCTGCGCGTGGTGGACGAACTGGGCAACTCTTGGGGGCAATGGGACGCGCCGCCTGTCGGCACGGAACAACCCATCACAAGCTGGCAAGTCGGCAAGATGTATCGCGACCAGCACGACCTGTTGATCGAACCGGGCGCTCCGCCGGGGCGATACAAGATAGAGATCGAGATGTACTCGAGTCGAGACGCCGAACCCTGGAAAGCATTTCGGGGGAGCGCGCGTGTCGAAACGCCCCTCGAGCTCGCCACCATCGAGGTCGTCCGTCCCGCCGCGCCGCGCGACCCCGACACGCTCTTGATTGACGAACCGCGCCGCATGTCTTTTGGAGACGCACTCGAATTTGTCGGTTATGATTTGGAAGCAAGCAGCGTCAATCCCGGCAGCGACCTGCCCGTGACGCTCTATTTTCAAATCCAACAGACCGGCGCGGAAGCGATGAACGGCAGTCTCGAGCTCGTCGCGCCGGGATGGCAGTTTTGGAATACGGCTCGAACAACGACGCTGTTCACACTCGACCTGTCAGACCGTGAGATCGGCGACATTGTCCAGGCGCGCGTACTGGTGCGCGTTCCCGGCAGCGCGAATGCGGGCGCGTTTGATCTGCGGCTGGCATTGGACAAGCTCGCGCCGCAGACCCCGCTTCCCACAAACGCATATACCTTTGGCAGCGTGCAAGTGGATCCGGTGGCGCGTTCGATGGATATGCCGCCGATTGCCAATCCGGTCAGCGCGCGTTTTGGCGGGGGTGTTGAACTGCTGGGGTATGCGCTCGACGCGCCCGACCCACTCAAGCCGGGCGACCGTGTTCGTTTGACGTTATACTGGCGAGCATTGGCGCCGATAGAGACCTCGTTAAAGGTTTTTGTTCACTTGATTGACGGGGCCAAGACCATTTATGGGCAGCGCGACCAACTTCCGCTCGACGGCGCGCGTCCGACGACGAGTTGGCTGCCCGGCGAAATTTTTACAGACGTGTACGAATTTGACGTTGCGCCCGACGCGCCGCCGGGACCCTATCAACTGGAAATCGGTTTCTACAGCGAAGCGGATTTTGCGCGTTCGCCCGTGACGGACGCTCAAGGCAACCCCATCGGCGATCATTTCGTATTCGAGGAAATGCGGGTGCAATGAGCAGCACGCGCGAAACGGCAGCCAGCATGGCGATGCTCCCGCGCGAGTATCGCGTGATGTTTGAAATCGAACAAGAGTATTGGTGGTATCGCGGCTTGCGCGTCCTCGTTCAAGAGCTGCTTGCGCGTTATGCGCGACGCGACGGCTCGACCCGGATATTGGACGCGGGCTGCGGCACGGGCAAGAACCTGGAACTTTTTTGCGAGCGCGGCGATGCGCGCGGCGTTGATATCTCCGAGAACGCCATCGGGTTTTGCCGTCTGCGCGGCATTTCGCCCGACCGTCTGATGGTCGCCTCAATTCTAGATCTGCCCTTTCCCGATCACTTTTTCGATCTCGCATTTTCTTTTGATGTAATCTGCAACATCCAGGACGACGTCGCCGCCTTTGCCGAGATTCGCCGCACGCTGAAACCGAATGGACTGGTCATCGCGCAAATGCCTGCCTTTCAATGGCTCTGGAGCGCGCACGATGTGGCAGTCGGGCACAAGTATCGGTATACCGAGCACGCGCTGCGCGACAAGATTACGCGTGCGGGGTTCAAGGTCGAAACATTAACATTTATCAATACCACGCTCTTTCCACTCATTGCGCTCTTGCGCTTTGCGCGTCGCCCGGGCGCGGACGGCGACGACACCTCTGACCTCACGCCCCTGCCGCACCTGCTGAACGAGGGCTTGACGCGCCTTTTTAGCGCGGAAATGCGCCGCGCGCTGGACCACAAGCTGCCGTATGGCATTTCGCTGCTCGCCATTGCGCGGCGGGTGGACTGAAGAACGACCGATGCGATTTCCGAAAACGTACGTGGTCGTGGTGCTGCTGGCGCTGCTGGCGTTTGCCTTGCGGATGTACCGGCTCGATTTCTTTTCCCTGCGCGGGGATGAGGCGTTCACTGTTCTGTTTGTGCAAAAACCGCTGGCGCAAATGTGGCAGGAAACGCTGACCGTCGAGCCAAATCCGCCGCTGCTCTATTTTCTGCTGCGCGGGTGGATCGAGGTCACGGGCGACAGCGAATTTGTCACACGTTTTTTTTCTTTGTTTTTCGGCGTCTTGAGCGTGCCGCTCATCTATCGCGCCTCGCGCGAGATTTTTGATTCGAGGTCCGTCGCGCTCATCGCCGCGCTTCTGCTCGCGGTCAATCCCTATCAGATTTGGCATTCGCAAGATGTCCGCAACTATACGCTCTGGCCCTTTTTTGGTCTCGCCGCCCTCGTTTTTTTCTGGCAGTGGCACAAAAGCGGCAGATTGTCAGTGCGCGGACCAAGCTCTGCCATACGCCAATCTCCGCGCGAGAGTCGCAGCGATGCCGTCAAGCCGCTTGTCTGGTTCACCCTCGCCCAACTCGTCGCCTTGTATGCCCATTATTACGAAGCGTTCATCCTGCTTGCGCTCAATCTGTTTGTCTTTGCCACCCTGTGGCGCGAGCGACGGAAAATGTTCGAGTGGCTTGGCGCACAAGTCGTGCTTGCCCTTTTGTACTTGCCCTATCCGTTGATTCTTTCGAATCGCGTCTCATCCTACGGTGAGGGCAGCGGACGCATGGGCGTCGCGCTGTGGGATGTTGCGCGCGAAACATTCAGCGCGTTCGTATTGGGCGATACGCTGGACGCCAATTTGCGAGCATGGCTTTGGGTCCCCTTTGCGTTGATCGCGCTGGCGGGGCTGCTGGTCCTCCTGCTCCGCGATTGGCGACGCGGCTTGTTTTTTCTGTTCTATATCGGCATTCCAATCCTCGCCGTGTTTGGTCTCAATACACAGCGCCCGCTCTATCTCGAACGTTACCTGAACGGCATTGCGCCGGTCATTTACTTACTCGTAGCGTTCGGCATCGTCGCGCTCGCCCAAGAGCTGCGAAAACGTGTGCCCAAACCAAACGCCCGAGCTGCCGATTTCTTTGTTCGCGCCGCGGCGATTGCCGCCATCCTCATCGTCGCATTTCTGGCGCTCGCCAATTACTGGGACAACCCCGTCTATGCCAAGGCGCCCGCATGGCGCGAATTGGCGGACGTTATCAACGCCAACGCCAAACCGGGCGACATTATTGTGCAGAACTTTCCCGAAATGTCTCTGCTCTACTATGATTCCACCGGACTGCCGCTGGTGGTCTATCCCGAAACGTATCTGCCCGACCGCAAGACCGAACAGCAGTTGAATGCAATGAACGCCAACTATCAACGCGCCTGGTTCATTCCGGCGGCAGAGGACTATTGGGACCACGAACAATTTGTCGAGTCGTGGCTCGACCGGCGCACCGACCTGCTGCAAGAGTGGCGCGCGGGCGATTTTCGTTTGCGCCTGTATGCGACGCCATCGTCGTATTTGAATACAATGCACAAATCGGACGCTTTGCTGGATCAGGGGATCGAGGTATCCGGCTATCGCACATCCGTTGAAAATGAGGCGCTGCAAGTCGTTCTGTATTTGCGCGCGGTGGAGCGACCCGCCCGGGATTATGACATCATGGTGCAAACACTGGATGCCAACGGGAATACGATCGAGCAGCAGCGGAGCGTGCCTGTGGACGGCGCGTATCCCACGTCGCTCTGGCGCAAAAACGAACGGATCGTAGATCAACATCTGCTCCCGCACAGCGCGTCCGCGATGTCGTTCAACGTATTCCTCTGCGCGAGCGATGTTTGCGTCACCAATTCGGGACCTTTGCCCGTCGTCTCTGGAAATTAGAGCGCATGACCACCACCGCACCCTTTACACGCCGTGATGTCGCCCTGCTCCTTTTGCTTGCGGCGCTGGTCGCTCTGTTTTTCTGGCGCATCCTCTCGCCCAATCCCGCCGACCGCGCGCAATTTCCCGCCGGAGATTTTACCGACCAGTTTTACGCGTTTCGACTCTATCAAGCGCGCGCCTTTTTCGAAGGACGAATCCCGCTCTGGTCCGAGAATTTCAACAGCGGACATCCGTTTCTCGCCGACATTCAAAGCGCCGTTTTTTATCCGCCCGCGCTCGTCAACATCCTGCTGAACCTCGCGCTGTTTCAATCGTTCTCGCTTTTTGCGCTGGAACTCGAAGCGCTCGTCCATTTTTTTCTTGCAGGCGCCTTTACCTATCTCTTTGCCCGCCGCACCCTCAGCCGCGCTTATACCGCTCCCGCACGCATCGGCGCATTCACCGCCGCGCTCGTATTCACTTTTGGCGGCTATCTCACATCCTACCCCTCGCTCCAGCTCGCCATCCTCGAAACCGCTGTTTGGCTGCCGTTAGCACTTTACTTTTTGGACCAGAGTATAGGGACAACGGACAGCGGGCGGCGGACGACGGATTCGTCCTTGATCATTCGCCCATCGTCACTCCTCTTCGCCGCCCTCGTCCTCGGAGTTGCCGCGCTCGCCGGACACCCGCAGACCTTTTTGTTTGTCGTCTCGGTGGCGGTCATTTATTTCATTTGGCGCGTGTTGCAATCCACGACGACCCACACACCGCGGGCGCTATTCCGCTGTATCGTCGTGCCCCTCGCGCTCGTGCTGCTCATTGCCTTTGGCGTCGCGGCGATTCAGCTCGTGCCCGCCATCGAATACCAGCAGTTGTCCACGCGCGAGGCACTCTCGTTTGCGGATGCCGCCAAGGGTTTTCCCACGCTCGACGTGTTGCAGTTTATCTTGCCGGGTTATGCCAGCGCATTCGCTTCGCCGTTGTATGTCGGGATTCTGCCGCTCTGGCTCGCGTTGTTTGCCCTCTTGCGTAAACGGAACGACACGATCTTTTGGGGCGTGCTGGCGCTCGGGGCGCTGATTCTCTCGTTTGGGTTTTATGTCTTTGCCTATGTGATTTTTTATCTGGTCGTTCCGGGCGCATCCCTGTTTCGCCAGCAGGAGCGTCTCGCCTTTGTGGTCAGTTTTGCGCTGGCGATGCTGTCCGGTTATGGCATCATGGATTTGGTCAAACGCGTGAATCCGGAACGGGCGCGCAAGCTGTTTGTGCTGCTGCCCATCGGGGCCGGACTGATGCTCGTGCTGCTGCTCGCGTTTTTTGTCGCGGGCGTTGACGACCCCAACAGTCGGCTGGCATTTCTCGGCGACCGCGCGGGCTTGATGCTCGTGCAGTTCGCGCTCGCAAGTTTGCTCGTGGGTCTGTATTTGCGCGACATCCTGCCGACAAAATGGTTCATCCCGCTGGCGCTGGTCCTGATTTTGTTTGATTTGTGGAGTGTGAACGAACCCGCCAACAAGGGGCGCATCGAGGACCGTTTCGCCGATATACCCTTTGCGCAACAGTTGCAAAGCGACCCCGGGGTGTTTCGTGTCGCCGCCGACGAGCAGATTTTGCCCGGGCATTTTGGCATTCCGACGGGGCTAGAGGAAATCGGCGGAATTTCGCCTTTGCGGCTGGCGCGGTATGATGCACTCGTAAACCTGCCGCGTGAAACCTATTTGCCTTTGCTGAACGTCAAATATGTGATCACGCGCGGCGAACCTGTCCCGGGGGCAGAACGGATTGCAGAGGATGGGGATTTGGAATTGTGGCAGCTGCAAACGCCCGGTCCGCGCGCATGGCTGGTGGGGAACGTGAGCGCTGAAGATGCCGCCGCGCTCACGGAAACGAATTTCGCCAACACCGCCGTCGTGCCCGCCCAAGCCGCGCGTGCGCTCGCTGCACTGAGCGTGCCCGATCCCGTTCTGCGCACCGGGCGCACTCTTATCCTCGAGCACAGCGCTGAATACACCTCGCTGAATGTGACAGCTCCGGCAGACAGCTTGCTTGTGCTGAGCGAAAATTATTATCCCGGCTGGCAGGCGGCGGTAGATGGGCAACCCATTGAAATCATTCGCGCGGATTCGAACCTGCGCGCCGTGCCGGTCAGTGAGGGTCTGCACCTGATAGAATTTTGGTATGACCCGCTTTCATTCAAACTCGGCGCCATCATCACACTCCTCACCGTGATTGCATCGGTCGCCGCGCTGTTCTATTTGCATTTTGCGAAACGCGAGAGCATCACAATTTCGTCTTGACGTGTCCGATTTCGTCATTTCGTCATTCGCCTTTCGTCATTCGTCTTTCGTCTCTCGTCCCATGAACTCGCGCTTTACCGAACGCCTCGTCACCAACAACACATTTTCTATCCTGCTCGCGCTGGGGATTGGCTGCGGCCTCGCGCTTGTCTTTGCCGCCGCCGTGTCGCTTGTCTCGCCCGTCTATGTCTTTGCCGCGCTGATCGGTCTCGCGGCGGGCATTGTGATCATGAGCAACATCGAATACGGCTTGTATGCCGTTTTGGGTGTGGCGATTCTGCTCCCGTTTGCCTCGATCCCTGTCAATCTCGGTTTCAACCCGACCTTTCTTGATCTCGCGCTCATTGCGCTCTTTGCCATGTGGTTTGCGCGCGCCATGACGCGGCAGGACGACGGGGTGAATCAGGGATTCCGGTTCACCTTTCTCGGCGCGCCGATTGTGGCGTTTATGGCGCTGGCGATTTTTTCTTTCGTGCTGGGCATGTCGAACGCGGGCCTGCAGACCCAGATCGTGCGTCGCTTTGCCGAAATCCTGCTCGCCATCGCGACCTATTTCCTCATTGTGAACGTGGTCAATACGCGCGAACGTCTCGAAAAGGTCATGCGTTGTATCATTGTCGCGGGCGCTGTCTCGGCGATTTTGGGCATCGTCTTTTACATCCTGCCGCATGACCTGACGATCCGCGCGCTGTCGCTGCTGCGCTATGTAAAATATCCCGAAGGCGCGGGTGTTTTGCGTTTTATCAACGACGATACCGCGGGCACCCTGCGCGCCGTTTCGACCTCGGTTGACCCGAACGTGCTGGGTGGCTTGATGATTTTGATGGCGGCGCTCACGGCGCCGCAAATATTCGCCGCCAAACCCCTTTTCCCGCGCTGGGCGATCTTGAGCATGGTCGGCGCAATGTTCCTCTGCCTCGTGCTCACGTTTTCGCGCGGCGCATTGTTGGGGTTTGCCGTTTCGCTCGTCGTCATTGCCTTTTTCAAATACCGCCGCCTCCTGCCTATCCTCGCCATTGGCGCGCTGGTATTCTGGTTCGCTCCGTTCACGCAAGAATATGTTTCGCATCTGCTCAATGCGTTTCTCGGCGCAGACCGCGCCACCCAAATGCGGCTCGGTGAATACCAGGATGCGTTCACGCTGATCTCGCGCTATCCGATTTTCGGCGTCGGCTTTCTGGGTTCGCCCGACCTGGATACCTATATCGGCGTCTCGTCGGTGTATTTGTTGATGGCGGAACAGATGGGGCTTGTCGGCGTCGGCGTCTTTTTATTGACTATGGGCATCTTTTTCGTCCGCTCGCTGCTGACATGGCAGGACGGATTGAAAAACGACGAGCGATTGTCACCTATCTTGCTCGGCGTCTGCGCCGCGCTCATCGGCGCCATGACGGCGGGCGTGGTAGACCACTATTTTTTCAATCTCGACTTTCCGCACTCGGTCACGCTATTTTGGGTTTTTGTGGGGATGGGTGTGACGAGCATGTTGCTCTACACACAGGAAACCTCCTCGACCGAGTAAGCGGGTTAACGGACCATTTTTATGTCGGCTTTTCAATTTCCTCGGGATATCCTGACCTATTCTCACCCCTCCTTTGAACCCCTGCACCACTATGCACGCGCCCTGAGCGTAATTCGCCGCGCGCTGGCGCCGCGCCAAAAGCATTGGTATCACGCGAGTTTGTGCGTCAACAGCACGGGACTGACGACCACGCCCATGCCGCTCAACGGCGTCGCCGTCGAACTTGCGCTCGACCTCACCTCACACCGTGCCCAGCTCACCACGAGTCGCGGCGAACAGTGGTCAATTCGTCTGCGGGGACAGCCGCTTTCACAATTCTGGAGCGAGTTGAACGCCGCATTTGCCGCATTCAACCTGCCGCTCAACATTCCTAAACCCGATTATCCCGACGCGCCCGCCGCGTACGATGCGCCGCGGATTGAAAATTATTGGCGCGCGCTCGCGCAAATGGATTTATTGTTAAAACAATTTCAGAGCGAGCTGCGCAGCGAGCTGCGCGAGGAAACAAGCCCTGTCCAATTCTGGTCACATCACTTTGACCTGGCAATGATGTGGTTTTCGGGTCGTCTCGTGCCGGAACAGGACCCCAAAAATGAGGAGTATGCGGACGAGCAGATGAATTTTGGTTTTTCCCCCGGCGACGACGGAATCCCCGAACCCTATTTCTATGTCACCGCCTATCCGCTGCCTGACAAATTCGTTGGCTCGCCGTTACCGACTGGCGCGTACTGGCATACGCAAGGGTGGAACGGCGCGGTCCTCTTGTACGAGACGCTTGCCGCCTCGTCCGATCCCGAATCGCTCTTGCTCGATTACCTGCGCGTCACTCAAAAACGCGGCGCAGAGTTGATGAGAACAAACGCTGTAGCTTGAGGAGAGCGCCAACACACTGTCAACCTCATCCGTCATTCGTCGTTCGTCGTTTGTCGTTCGTCATTCATCATCCGTCATTCGTCGTTCGCCATTCGTCATTCGTCATTCATCATCCGTCATTCGTCGTTCGTCATTCGTCATTCGTCGTTCGCCCTCTAGTGGCACTCTCCCGTCCCCCGATCGCCAAAGAGCAGCGGCGCAACGGAAACAAAATTCCAATCGTACGCGGTCTCGTGCAGGGTCAATTTCAAAACGCCAAACGGACCTGCAATCCGTTTTTCACTGTTGGGCTTGGGTTCTCCAAACGGGTATGGCACCGCGCCGCCCGTGCCCACCACGATCTGACGTATCCCGCGCGCGACATCCGGTTCGCCCTGCGGGTTCTGCGGCGCAAAGCGTTCATATGTGTGCTCATGCCCGTTCAATATCAGGTCAACATTGTTTTCATACAGCACCTCCCACAGCGGTCGCGATTTTTCACCGCTCCCATCACGCCCGTGTGGTCCCGAACTAAACAATGGGCGGTGCATCATTGCGACCGTACACAAGGCGGGATGTGCCGCCAAATCCTCGCGCAGCCACTGCGCCTGAGCCGAATTCAGTTCGGTATCAACCTCGCTGTTTAGCACGACAATGTGCCACGCGCCCAGGTCATAAGAGTAGTAACCCTTAGTCGGGTCGCCCGCCGCCTCCCCAAAGTAGGCATAATACCCGGTCGCATTCGGCGTGTTGTAATCGTGATTTCCGGGCACAGGTCGGATGCGCGCCTTGTGACGTCCCCACGATTCTTGAAAACAGGTCTGAAATTCCTCCGCTGTTCCATTCAAATACACGTTGTCGCCCAGCGTAAAAACCGTGCCCTCGATGCGGTCCAGAATCCGCGCGGTCGCTTCGTCCCCGGTCGCCCTGCACACGGCAATATCGCCCGCGCCAACCAGGACCGGATCAGTCGCCTGGGCAATTGGAACGGCGGTGGGTTCTGACGTGGGTTCGAGCGTCGGTCCCATTGCCGGCACGGTTGTGGATATACTCTCCAACACTGCCGTTGGGACGCCAATCGTTGGCGCTGCGGTTGGGGTCACCGGTATCGTTTGCGCTGGCGCAACCGTGTTGGGAGGCAGGCCCGGGGCCGACAGCGCGGTTGGCTCGACGGTCCGAGGCGGCGTTGGAGATTGTGTGTCTCCACAAGCGGGCAAAACGCACAAAAGGATCAACAGGAACAATCGTTTCATATGTCCATTATAGCTTGTCCGCACCCTCGCGCCAATCATTCGAACTGCGCCGCCGTCCGGTTTCGGATGTGCGTCACAATTTTGGACGGGTAAAGAACGAACGCTGTTTCGTTCCCCTCCCGGCGCGCTGCGACGAGCGTGCCCTACTCGCAACCAAGCACACCCTCCGGCTTCCGCGCATTTTCTCTGCGTCCCTATCCTGTGCTAACATAGTTCGCCTGTGAAACGTTCCTTGCAATTTTCGCCATACCTCATTCTCCTGCTTGGCTTTTGTCTGCGGCTCTATCATCTCGGCGCCGATAGTCTCTGGTATGACGAGACGGTCAGTTTGTATCTCGCCCGAAGCGACCCCTTTGAGTTGATTCGCCACACGGCGGGTGATATTCATCCGCCGCTTTATTACCTGCTCTTGTCCGCCTGGGGGCGGCTCGCGGGTTTTTTCGAATTTGCCGCCGCTTTTTTCTCGCTCGGGTTCGGCGTGCTCTTGATCGCGCTCGTCTATCGCATCACACGGAATTGGTATCCCGCGCGTCTCATCGCTCCGCTCGCCGCGCTGTTTGTCGCCCTCTCGCCTTTTAACATCTGGTATTCACAAGAAGTCCGCATGTACACGCTCGGCGCGACGCTAGGCTTGCTCTCGGTCTATTTTCTGCGCCGTCTCGTCGCCCGGGACAAAATCTTGACGCGCGATTTTTTTGCCTATGTTTTGGTCACCGCCGCGGGAATATACTCGCTCTATTACTTTATCTTTTTACTGGTCTTTCAATGGCTCTGGGTTATTCTCAGAACTCTCTCTACCTTGCCGACTAACTCCGCAATCAGAAATCAGAAATCAGAAATCCCAAGTCTAAAATCGTTTTTCTTTTCCCAGCTCACAGTGGCTTTTCTCTATCTCTGCTGGCTCCCCATTGCGTTCAGGCAGGCGACCGACCCGCCCGTTCCGCCGTGGCGTGAATTTATTGATTTGCCGCGCGTGATCCTGGAATCGTCCAGCGCGCTCGCGTTTGGTCAATCCGTTGACCCAAACGTCTTTGGCATTGTCGCTCTCCTGTTTCTCGTCCCGATTGCTATCGTCATTTGGCGTGAATGGCGCGCGCCGCGCCCATCGTTGGTCGGAGCACATGAGAATCAATCAGCAATCAGCAATCAGCAATCAGCAATCCATGATTCGCCATCCGCTCTCTTTCTCCTGGGCTATACGTTTGTGCCGCTCGGCGCGATCTATCTCTTGTCACTCTGGAAACCGCTTTATCATGTGCGTTACCTGTTCACCTACTCGCCCGCGTTTTATATCCTTGCGGCATTTACAGTCGTGAATCTCGCGGCGGAATTTGCGCGGGCGCGACTACGCACCACAGCGCGCCGGGTGTATGGCTTGGGCGCGGTCCTCATGTTGGCGGCGCTCGGGTTCCTGGCGCTGACAGGGTATTCGCTTTATAACTTTTGGGAGAACGAACAATATCAATCCGACGATCTGCGCGGCGCAGTCCAATATATTGCCGAGCGCTGGCGACCGGGCGACGCGGTCCTCGTAAACGCAGGATATGTATATCCGGCGCTTGCCTATTATTTCCCCGAATCGCTGCCGCGCGAGCGACTGACCGACTATTCCTCCGGATCTTTGACGCAGCCGATACTTTTGACAACCGGCTCGATTGGCGGCGGCGACCATTTGGGCTGGGGCGATCCGCTTTCGGATTTTTATCCGACCACCGCCGACGAAACACGCGCCGCGCTCGAACGTGTCCTTCGGGACCACCCGCGCGTGTGGATGCTCCGCATCTATGATACGGTCGTTGACCCGAACGGCGATATTCGCGCCTTTTTCGACCAAAATAGCACGCTCTTTGACGACCGCGCCTTTGGCGGCGAATCACAGGCGCGCGTGCAGGGTTTCATGGCGCACTCGACAATCGCCCCCGAAGCCGCCCGGGTTGCCGATGTGCCCTTTGCCGACCGCGTGCTGCTCACCCACTATCAGCTGCGCGAACAAGACCTCGAGCGCGGCTCGAACCTGGATGTGGTACTCTATTGGAAATTGTTACAGACCGTCAACCACAATTATCAGGTCTCGCTGCAACTGCTCGACGGGCGTGACAACAACCTCGCGCAGTCTGATGAAATGCCGTTGAGCGATCTGCTTCCCATGACCCGCTGGAACGTCGGCGAAACGTATCGCCAACCCATGCGGCTCCACATCCCCACCGACGTGACGCCGGGAGGGTATCGAGTCATTGTAAAGCTATATGACCCGCGTTCCGGCGAGGTCATCGGTCCGCCGATTGTGGAACTGGGGCAGGTCCAAATTCACCCGTAAAACCGCGCCACACGCTGCAATTTCATAATTTCCAAAATCTCGGCTATAATTTGGTCGGATTAACAAAATTCGGGGCGTAGCGCAGTCCGGTAGCGCGCTTGGTTTGGGACCAAGAAGTCGGAGGTTCGAATCCTCTCGCCCCGACCAATAGGTTTGGCAGCACGCGGGAGTAGCATAATGGCAATGCTCTAGCCTTCCAAGCTAGCTACGCGGGTCCGATTCCCGTCTCCCGCTTTTTTTATTGCATGGAAACCAGACTCTGCACCGGCTGCAAACAAGTAAAACCTGTGAGCGAGTACAACTTCAAGTTTCGCTTGCTGGGCCAACTGCAGACACATTGTCGCGAATGTCAAAAGGGATACAAACGCACACATTACGGAAAACACAAGCAAGCGTATATCGCCAAATCCGCGCGACAGAAAGAGGAAGCGGTCAGGCGGAACCATGAGTTTGTTGCCGAGTATCTGCGGACTCATCCTTGCATAGATTGTGGTGAGACGAATATTGTTGTTTTAGAGTTTGATCACCGTTCGGGCAAGGATCGTCCCATTTCCAGGCTCATTGGATCCGGTCTCTCGCGAGAAAAGATCCTGAACGAAATTTCCAAGTGTGATGTTCGGTGCGCCAATTGCCACCGACGCAAAACCGCCCGAGAGCGAAATTATTTCAGAAATCCGGGCCTGTAGCTCAGTGGTAGAGCAGAGTGCTCATAACGCTTTGGTCGCTGGATCGAGACCAGCCGGGCCCATCCAAAAAGAGGAGACGATACGAGTCGTCTCCTCTTTTCAATTCTCCCTGTTGGGTGTATCCTTTCAGCGTTAATTCAGCCCTCTCGCCACATTCGCTCTACCGCGATGGACACTCCCGCTCCTGTCCCCGCCTCGTCCGGCGACATCAATATCGCCTTACCCCACTCTCGAACGTTACGTCACCCCTTCATCTGCTCATCCCGTATTCCTCAACCCCGCCGCAATCCCGTTGATCGTCACCACCATCGCGTCCATCAACTCGGCGCGCGCCTCGGCGTCGTTTTCATCCAGCGCGCGCAGCCGCCGCATCAATTCGATTTGGATAAAGTTCAACGGGTCCACATACGGGTTTCGGAGCATGATCGCGCGCTGGAGCACCGGTTCGTTGTCCAAAATATCGGTTTGCCCCGTCAGCCGCAAAATCCATGCGCGCGTCCGTTCAAATTCCTCTCGAATTACGCCAAACAACGTTTGACGCAGTTCCGCGTCCTGCACCAACTCGGCGTACTGCGCCGCAATCCCCATGTCGGCTTTACCCAATGCGTTCTGCACATTCTGAAGCATCGTTCCAAAAAACTGCCATTCTTTTGTCATCGTCTGCAAGAGCTGCACGCGCGCGGCGTCCTCTCCTGCGACCGCGTCCAGCGCGCTGCCCAAGCCATACCAGCCCGGCAGGTTGAAACGGTTCTGCATCCACGAAAACACCCACGGAATCGCGCGCAACGTTTGCACAGAGGGCGCGCTGCTCCGCCGCGCGGGGCGCGAACCGATACGCAGCTGTTCGATTTCGTGAATCGGCGTCACGTGTTCCCAAAACTCGACAAAGCGCGGCGTGTCATACACCAGCGCCCGATAGGCGCGCAGTCCCGCATCGGACAGCTCTTGCATCATTGCGCGCCAGTCCTCACGCAGCGGCATTTCCGGCATCGCGCTGGCGCGCAGCACGGCGTACACAATCTGTTCCAGATGGCGATGCGCCAGGTGTGAATTGCCATAGCGCGCCGAGAGCACTTCGCCCTGCTCGGTCATGCGAAAACGCCCGTTTAGCGTGCCGGGCGGCTGCGCCAGAATCGCACGCGAGGGCGGACCGCCGCCGCGCGCCACGCTGCCACCGCGTCCGTGAAACAGCGTAAATGCGACGCCGCGTTCGCGACACACGCGCGCAATCTCCATTTGTCCCTGATACAACGCCCAATTCGCCGCGACCAGACCACACTCCTTGTTGCTGTCCGAATAACCCACCATCACCTGCTGGTGCATCCCGCGCGCCTTGAGGTGCGCAGCATAGGACTCGTTCTCGAATAATCTGCCCAGAATCGGCGCCGCGTCCGTCAACGCCTGCATCGTTTCAAACAGCGGCACAATGTCCAGTTTGTCGCCAATCCCCGCCCAATGCGCCAGCAGCAGCACAGCCAGCACATCGCTCTCGGATTGCGCCATCGAAATGATAAAGACGCCGAGCGGTTTGTCTCCATAATTCTCGAACGTCCGCCGCAGCAATTGAAACAGCGCGATAGTTTCGTTCGTTTCGTCCGAATAGCCCCCACCGGCGCGCAGTTTGTGCGGCGGTTGTTTGAGCAGGTAGGTCAATAAATCCGCCTGGTCCGTGCGCGACATTTTTGCAAAGTGCGGGTTGATGCGATAGGCGTACAACAGCGCGTCCACATCCGAAATCAGGCGCGACGACTCTTGCCTCAGATCGAGCCGCGCCCCATGCAAGCCAAAGACCTCGACCTGTTCCTGCAAGGTCCGCAGATCATCGTCGGCAATCAGCGCGCCGCGGTCTGCGCGCAAACTGTCCGCCATAATCTCCAACTGCTCTGCGAGCTGCGATGCGCGATTCAATTTTGGAAGCGGGACGTCGCTTTGTCCGAGCAAACGTTCTTTGACCGGGTCCCGGGTCGTTTCGTCGAGCTGCTCTGCCAGCGCGGCGAGTTTCAAGCGGTAAGGTTCGCTCGGATAGCGCTTTTTCAGGTATGCCAGATGTTTGCTCGGCGCGGCGTAATCGCGCTCGAGCGCGGCGCGCAGCTCGGGTGTAATCGCGGCTTGAAATTCCGAAATCGAAAGTTCGCGTTCGACTGCGCGGACCGCATTACGATATTTTTCGACCGCCATACCGCGGTTCAACCGCAGTGATTCGGCGGTCACGTCAGCCGTCACAAAGGGGTTCCCGTCACGGTCCCCGCCCGTCCAGGTGCCAAAGCGGATAAAGTGCTTTGGCAGAGAAATTTCAGGATAAAACGTCGCCAGCGCATGTCGCATGTCGTCGCACAAGCGCGGCGCCACGTCCCACAAAATCGTGTCGAGGAAAAACAGCCCCGTGCGGACTTCGTCCGTCACTTGAGGTTTTGTCGTGCGCGACCGTTCCGTCAGCCAGTGAGAATGAATTTCCGCCGTCAGATGTTTGAGCCAGGTCTCGCGTTCGCGCGGCAAAAGGTCGGGGCGGTCCAGCTCGTACAACACCACCGCCATCCGCGCCAGTTTTGAGAGCAGCGTGCGCCGCCGCGCTTCGGTCGGATGCGCCGTAAAGACCAGTTCGATGCTCAACGCGCGCACCAACGCCGCGACCTGGTCGAGCGAGACGCCCTGCGCCTTGATTTCTTTGAACGCGCGAGCGATGGATTCCGCGCGCGTCCCCGTCGGGTCCGCCATGTCGCGTTCGCGCAAAATTCGCACGCGGTGCTGCTCTTCTGCCAGATTCACCAGGTCAAAATATGCCGTGAATGCCAGCGCAATCAGGTTGAGCGTGTGCGCGTCATACATGGCGATTTGCGCCGACAATTGCGCGCTCACCTCCGCTTGCCCGCTGCGGCGCGCTTTGGCGAGCGCGCGCACGATTTCTTCGGACCGGAATAGTTCTTGGCCCTCCTGGGCGCGCAGGGTCTCGCCCAACAAGTCACCGAGCAAGTGAATATCGCGTGAAAGAGGTGAAGATTCGTTTTCGAATGTCGGATGGTCCATGTCTGATTTGATTCCCGCGCGCGATGGTGTATGATTGTTCTTGTGGCACCACGAAAAAAACAGCGCCGTGCGCCCGAGCCGCCGCCCGCGCCGCCGAATCGCCTGTCCCAGATCATTGTCGGTCTGGTCTTTGCTTCGCTTGTTCTGGGCGTGCTCGGCTTTTATGCCAATTCCCAGACCGAGGATTCGGCAGAGAGCGTCCTGGGCGCGCAAACGCTTTTGGAGATTCCCACCTCCCCGCCGCCGACGCGTCGGGCAGCGACCCCGCCTGACGAAAGCGACGGTTCCATTCTCAACCAGCCCACCATCGCCGCGCCGCCAAACACTCCCTTTGCATCCTCTACCGGCAAACTGGACAAGACCTTGAACGTGCTGCTTCTCGGGAGCGACCGCCGACCGGACGACCCCGTCTGGCGCACCGACGTCATGATGATTGCGTTCCTTGACACGACGAACGGGCGCGCCGCGATTCTCAGTCTGCCGCGCGATTTATACGTCAACATCCCCACACGCGGCTGGGACCGGCTCAACATTGCCGATTTCTGGGGCGAGTATACCAAATATGAGGGCGGCGGACCCGGTTTAATGAAACACGTCATCGCCGAAAATTTTGGCATCCGTGTTGATAAATACGCGCGCGTGGATTTCGAGGGGTTCAAAACCATCATTGACACGCTCGGGGGCATCACCGTGAACGTGCCATGCGACCTCGAAGACGACTTTATTGATTCGTCCTCGCCCACCGGTTTTCGTCACTTTGCCGTGCAAGCGGGCATGAATCACATGGATGGCGAAACGGCGCTCATGTTTGTCCGCCAGCGCCACAACACCGGCGATGTCTCGCGCGCCAAACGCCAGCAGCGCGTGGTCTATGCTCTGCGCGAAAAAATTCTCTCGCCGGACATTGTGCCAAAAATCCCCGCCTTGTTTCAACAATTGCAAAGCACCGTCCAGACCGATTTCGGCACGATTGATTTGCCCGGTCTGGTCCAGATTGGCACAAGCATTGACCCGGGGGACATTCGCGGACGCGTCATTGACGAGACAATGTGGGAATTCTGGACCACGCCCGACGGCAAGTCGGTGCTGGTCTTTGATAAAGACAAGGTCCGCGCCGCCGTAGAAGATCTCTTTAACGCTCCCCCCATTGAAGAGAGTCAGGACGGGTGTTGAGGGGATGGCGATCTGAAATTTCAGCGGCGTTCGCTCGAACGCCGCTGAAATCATGTTGACGGTTCTTGCCTCAAATAGAACCGGAGGGAGGTTGCGGCGGTGTATCACAATCCGCCACCGGATGCGCGCATGTTATGCGCTGTTTGTCCGGTCGTGCTATGACGATGTGCGGTAACGCAGCTCCGGGTCGTACATTGCAAAAATATTTTCGAGCGGCGTATCGGATTGGATATGATGCGAACTGCACATCACATAGCCGCCGTTTGCGCCCAGAATTTGCACACGGTCGCGCACCTCTGCCCGCACATCCTCAACCGTGCCGCGCGGCAGGGTCTTGATAATATCAATCCCGCCGTGAAACGCTATGCGGTCGCCAAAATCGCGTTTCAACCGTTCACATTCCATGCCCGGTGAATCGGGTTGGATCGGATTGAGCAAGTCAACTCCCATTTCGATCAAATCGGGAATGAGATAGGAAATCGCGCCGTCACAGTGATACATCACGGGTTTGTTGTATTTTTTTGCGACCCGGATGATGCGCTCGTGACACGGTCGCACCAGCTCGCGATACATGGTGGGCGAAATCATGAGCGAGCGCGCGGTGGACACGTCGTCATAATAGTACACCATGTCGAGTTCATCGCCCGTCAACTCGAGGACGCGCCGCAGATTTTCGACATGCACATCGGTGATGCGCTCCATGATGTATTGCGGAATTTCCGGCTGTGCCGCCAGGTCTACCAGGAATTCCTGCATCCCGCGAATCTGCCAAGCCAGCTCAAACACCGAGCCGATGCGAAACCGCAAATATAATTTGCGCTCGGGGTCCAGCTGACGAATCGCTTCAGGCAGCGTAGAAAAATCCCACCAATCCGGGTCGGGCCATTGAAACTCTTTTAACTCGTCCACCGAGGTCACATTTTGCAGGGGCCATGAAGCAAATTCTTCATACGAGCCGGTCGGGTTGTCCACGATGCGATAATGATGTCCCCAGATGTCGTACGAATCTCCGTCAGGCATCCACTGACGCCACATGCGATTTGGCGTCGAACGGCTGAGCGCGTCCCACCATTCGATGCGCGCGCCGGGGCGCAGGATAGATTCGGGTGGTTTACAGAATTGATCATACGAGAGCAGGCGCAAATCGCTTTGCATGTGGGCGGCGACCTGCTCCCACACGGGATCGAAAAACAGGTCGTCAGAGGGCTTGGTCCATTCCAACCCCAGGTGTTTGATGAGCTTGTGCCACACTTCGGGTGTCATTAACAAATCCACGGGCACGCGGTCCGGCTCGACGTGACGCATTGCCGTTCGCACGCGCTCGCGCAAAGTGCTCGCCGTCTCGGGTATGGACGAAACGGCAGGCACGGTAGAAACTGCTGACATTCTTTGCATCTCCTGATGGTGCGCCAACATGGGATTGCACAATCGGCTGTCGGGTTTTATAACTCGCGCGCCGACACTTGCAATTTCAATTCGTTTTGAACTTGTTGGCGCCGCTTGCTTACTTGTTCAACTTGGCTGCGTAATAATCGGGCGCGATGGTGCCGGGTTTCGCAAACCATTTTGGCACGTCCACCCCCGAGTACAGCAGAATATTGCCCCAGGGATCATACGCCCCTGTCCGCACAATGACCTTGGCGTTTTTGGCAATGCCGCCAAGAAGCTCTGTATGCGGCACGGTCACAAATTCGCTATCGGCAAAGAGCCGCTTGACTTTATCCAGCAGCACGGGATTGTTTTGCCCCATCTCTGTCGCATAGCCGACTTTTTCGGCAATGAACGAGCCGCTGATCGCCGTGAGCACGGTTTCGAGGTCAGGCACATCCTGGACGATTGCCAGGTCAATCCGCCAGGCGTCGTTGGGAATTGGGAACCCCGCGTCACACACAATCATCAAATCGCCGTGCCCCATTTTGCCAATCGCATGCAAGAGGTCGCTGTTTAGTAATGGTCCACGATTCATAATCTCTGCTCCTTGTGCTGTCTCAGGAATACCGCTGCTTGTACAATTCGGCAACGCTCTCGCGCTGCGGCAGTCCGGGAATGACACCCAGACGGGTGCATTCGAGAGCGCCCGCACAGTTTGCCCACTTGACCGCATCCGCGAGTTCACGCCCTTCCGCCAATGCGACGGCGAGTGCGGCGTTGAACGCATCACCCGCGCCCGTTGTGTCAATTACCTGGACGGGGACAGCCGGCACGTGGGTCATGCCCGCCCGGTTCAAGACGAGTGCGCCTTGTTCCCCCATCGTCACAATCACATTTTGGGCGCCCACGGCGAGCAGTCGTTCTGCCAAAGTGGGTGTGGGCGTGGCGTCATCCGGCGCAAGCCCAAGCAGTATACGCAGTTCGGTCTCATTTGGCGTGATAAAATCCAAATTGCGAATTACCTCGGCGTCCAGTCGGGTGGCAGGCGCCGGATTCAAAAGACAGCGGACGCCGTGCTTGCGCGCCAGTTCCATCGCGCGCGCAGCCGCCACAACGGGGATTTCCAGCACAGCCATGACCATGGCGCTCTGAGCAATTTGCGTCTCGATATCATCTACAAAGCGCGCATCCAACAATTCATTTGCAGCCATGTCGAGGATGATGCCATTTTGACCCGCCGGATTGAGAATGATAAAACCCACACCGGTCGCTTTTTCAGCGGTTTGCTTGAGATAGCGCGTGTTGACCCCTTCCCGCGCATACAGTTCAATGGCAATATCCGCCAGCTTGTCTTGACCCACAATGCCCGCCAGATACGCCTCCGCGCCGAGACGCGCCGCGCCAACTGCTTGATTCGAGCCCTTGCCGCCGGGACCCATGTCAAAATCAGCCCCGACCAGCGTTTCCCCAAAAATGGGCATACGACTCGTGCGGATCGTCATGCCGACCGCAAAACTGCCAACGACTGTGATAATCGGTTTGGTCATATTATGCTTGTTGTTCTGCCCGCGGCAGATGCGTCAGTTGTCCCATCGCGCACGCCAAAATCGGCTCTTCGCGCGCTTCGGCGCTTGAGAATTCGCCGCGGATTTCTCCTGCGTGCATAACGAGGATTCGGTCACATTGGCTGATGAGTTCCGGCAGCTCGGAAGAAATGATTCCGATGGCGGCGCCTTCCGCAGCCAGCGCTTGAAGGATGCCATAGATTTCCGCTTTTGCGCCGACATCAATCCCGCGCGTGGGTTCGTGCAGCAGCAAGACTTGCGGCTTGGTCGCCAGCCCGCGTGACAAGATTACTTTTTGTTGGTTGCCCCCGCTCAAGGTCGCCATCTGCTGTGTTAATTTGGATGTGCGGATTTCCATATCGCGGACATATTTTTGCGCGATCTTGCGCATGTCGCCGCGCTGCAAGAATCCGCCGCGACTGACCGTTTTCAAAGTTGACGCGGAAATGTTGTCTATCACATTCATGATGAGCAGCGCGCCGGCGCCTCGACGGTCGGCGGGAATCAAGACAAGCCCCTGCCCGATTGCCTGCGAAGGTGATTTGAGCGTGATGACCTGTCCATTCACGCGCACCTGTCCTCGCTCATAGGACTGCAAGCCAAACAGACAGCTCACTAATTCATCTTTGCCCGAATCGGGCAGTCCCGCAATGCCGACCACTTCGCCGCTGTGAATATCGAGCGAGACATCGCGCACGCTGTTTCCGCTCGTCAGATGACTCACCTCAAGAGCAACCTCGGGACGAATCTGCGGCTTTTGATGACGCTCGTACAAGGCATCAATCGCGCGTCCGACCATTTTTTCGATCAGCTGGTCCACCGTCGCTTGGGAGGCGTCCAACGTCTCGATATATTTGCCATCGCGTAGGACAGTGATGCGGTCCGCGAGACGCATCACTTCTTCCAAACGATGCGACACATACAAAATTGCCACGCCTTGCGAACGCAGTTGATAAAGCACCTGAAAGAGGTGTTCGGTCTCTTCGCTGGTCAGCGCCGAGTTGGGTTCGTCGAGTACCAGCACGCGACATTCGCCCGAAAGAGCTTTGGCGATTTCGACGAGTTGTTGGAGCGACACTGAAAGATGGCTGACCTGTGTTTGGACGTTGACCTGTGCCATCCCCAATCGCGCGAGTGCGTGCTGCGCCTGCGCCGTGATGCCTGCCCGGTTGAGTGGGGTAAAGGCATAGCGTGTCGCCGCCTGACTGAGCGAAATATTTTCCGCAACGGTGAGATTGGGGCAAAGCGCGAGCTCTTGATAGACCACGCGAATGCCCATTGCCTGAGACGCCCGCGCATTGGGGATGCTTTGCGGCTTGCCTTGATACAAAATGACGCCGCTGTCCGGCTGGAGCTCTCCGGCGAGAATATTGATCAGCGTGCTTTTACCCGCGCCGTTCTCGCCAATAATGGCGTGAATCTCGCCGGGTTGAATTTTGAGACTTATCCCGTCAAGCGCGAGCACTCCGGGAAATTGCTTTTTGATGTCTTGCAGTTCAATAAGCGGCTCTACCATGGCGGCAGTACGGGATGGACTGGACCCTCCAGCCCATCCCGCCTTTATTTACTTGATATACTTGTCTATGTTCGTTTTGTCCACGATCTCTGCGCCCGTGTCCACACCCTGGACCGCTTCCCCTTTGAGCGCTTTGACCAACAACGCCACCGCCTCATAACCCTGCTTTTCGGGACCCTGTCCGATGGTCTGCAGAATTACACCTTCTTTGATGTATTGCAAGGTCTTGGGCAAGAGATCAAAGCCGACAATCGTCACTTGCCCCGTCTTGCCGTTCCGTGAAACCCAGTCCCCCGCTGCCGGCGTCGAGCAGCATTCGAGCGACAAGATGCCCGTGACATCGGGATTTGCCGTCATGGCATTCT
>JADZCJ010000026.1 GCA_020851635.1 Anaerolineae bacterium | reverse complement strand
CGCTCGAGCCGGGCGATTTGATTGCGACGGGGACGCCCGGCGGCGTCGGTCAATCGCGCAACCCGCCGCGCTTTTTGCAGGACGGCGAGGTGGTACGTATCGAAATTGAAAAATTGGGCGTGCTGGAAAATCCGGTGGTGCGGAAATAGGGGGGTTGTGTCTTGCGGACAAGACGATCCATGACGCGCGCGAAAATTTGAATTGACCAAACCATATTTCCCCGCGAATCTGCGACCATTTTGCGAATATTGACGCAGATTTGCGGGGAAAATTATCGAGACAGAGATCCGAGGAATAGAGCATGAAACTGCAAGGTCACGTCGCGCTGGTGACGGGCGCGAATCGAGGAATCGGACGATCCATTGCGCTGGCGTTTGCGCGCGAGGGCGCGGAACTGGTGATCACCGCGCGGTCACTGCCGGAATTGGAGGCGACGCGGGACGAGATTGCGGCGGCGGGTGTGGCGGCGAACATGATTTCGGTTGACCTGGCACAGCGCGACGCGACAGACCGATTGTTTGCTGCGCTCGACCCAAAACGCGTCACCATTCTGGTCAACAACGCGGGCATCGGGAGCAGCGCGGACCCGCGTCCCGTGGTTGAATTTGACGACGCGTTCTGGGAACGATCGTTGTGGGTGAATCTGACGATTCCGTATCAATTGACCAAGCGCGTTCTGCCGGGCATGATCGAACGACACGCGGGCAGGATCATCAATATCGCTTCCATAGCGGGAAAAACGGGAGCACTGCACGCCGCGGCATACGTGGCAAGCAAGCACGGGCTGTTGGGCTTGACGCGCGCCACGGCGCTCGAAGTCGTCGGCGAGGGCATTACCGTGAATGCGATTTGTCCCGGACCCGTTGTCACGCTGATCAACGACAAGCGCGTGGCGTATGATGCCGCGCGTTTGGGGCGGAGTTTTGAGGAGCACGAAAAACTGGTAACGCCGATGGGACGGCGGCTGGAACCCGACGAAGTCGCGCCGCTGGCGGTCTATCTGGCGGGCGACGACGCGCGCGGCGTGACGGGTCAGGCGTTCAATATTGATGCGGGGAGTTTGATGGTCTGAAATGATGGCATAATAGGGGGCATGAGTCAATCGTATCTGATGCACGACGTCGCGCGTCTGCCCGCGCCGCAAGATAACGCCGCCATCGCCACTCGCCGTCTCGGACGCGGCGCCCGCATCCGCCATGACGCGGGTGAACTTGTCCTCGACCACGACGTATTGGAGGGCCATCGCTTTGCCGTTCGACCCATCGCCCCCGGCGAGAGTTTGCTCTCGTGGGGGTTTCGTTTTGGAATCGCCACCCGCCCCATCCTCCCCGGCAATTATGTCGTGAACGAATCCGTGCTCGTCGCCTTGCGCGAGCGCAACGTCACCCTCGACCTTCCCGTCGAACCCAATTTTCGCAATCAAATCGAACGCTATCAATTCATTCCCGGAAAACATGCGCCGGGGGTTCAGGTGGCGCGGTATGATACGACACGCAGCTTTATGGGTTATCGCCGCCCCGAAGGTCGCGGCGTTGGCACGCGCAACCATATCGTCGTGCTGGGACTCTCGTCGCGCGCTGCCAGTTATGCGCGCGCCCTGGCAATCCGGTTGAATCCGGCGCGCGCGGGGCTGGAAAACGTGGACGGCGTCGCAGCAATCGCGCACACCGAAGGCAGCGGGGACGACCCGCTCAACAATTTCGAATATTTGCTCCGCACACTGGCGGGCATGATGACGCATCCGAACGTGGGCGCGGTGCTCGCGGTAGCTCATCCTGAAGACGCGGTCACGGCAAACGAAATGCGTCGCTATCTGACCGAACATCGTTATCCGATTCATGCGGTCATGCACGAATGGCTGACCTTGAGCGGTGATTTACAGACCGACCTCCGGCGCGGCGGCGAAATCATTACCGAGTGGCTGCCGCGGGTGAATCAAATAGCACGGACGCCCGAATCGCTCGCGCATCTTGTGGTCGCGCTGCAATGCGGCGGGTCGGATGCGTTTTCGGGCGTCTCTGGCAATCCCCTCGAAGGCGCGGTGGCGCGCGAGATCGTAAAATACGGCGGGACGGCGAACCTGTGCGAGACGGACGAGCTGGTGGGCGCAGAAGAATATATACTGCAGAATGTGCGCGATACGCAGACCGCACAACAGTTTTTAGATGCAATCGAGCAATTCAAGGCGCGGCTGGCGTGGCACGGCGTCACCGCCGAGGGTAATCCGTCGGGCGGCAATAATTATCGCGGGCTGTATAATATTTCTCTCAAATCGCTTGGCGCGGCAATGAAAAAAGACCCCGCTGTGCGGCTCGATTACGTGATCCAATACGCGGAGCGCATGACCGGTCCCGGCTTTTATTTCATGGACGCGCCCGGAAACGATCTGGAAGGGATTGCGGGACAGGTGGCGTCGGGCTGCAATCTGATTTTCTTTACGACGGGCAACGGCTCGATCACCAATTTTCCGTTTGTGCCGACCATCAAGATCGTGACGACGACGGGACGCTACAAGTTGCTGCCGAACGAGATGGATGTGAACGCGGGCGCGTATCTGGACGGGACGCCGATGGATGTGTTGACAGCGGAAACACTTGACCTGACGATACGCATCGCATCGGGCGAATCGAGCAAGGGCGAGCGCGCCAATCATTCGCAAGTGTCCATCTGGCGAAACTGGCGGCAGACCGACAGCCGGTCGGTGAACGTGATCCTGCAAATGCCCGCGCCCGACGGCAAACCGCTCGCGCTCAGGGACGGTTCGTGCGACTATCGCCCGCTGTCGTATCCAGTTTATGACGACGGCAAACGGATTGCGCACAAATTTGTGGGATTGGTCCTGCCGACGAGTCTGTGCGCGGCGCAGGTCGCGCAGCTCGCCGCCGACCAACTGAATCAAAAAGGATTTGGCGTGCCCGCGCACATCGCGCGCTATGCGACGCTCACCCACACCGAGGGCTGCGGCGTGAGAGGCGACACCTACATGACGTTGTATCTTGGGACGATGCTCAATTACATGCTGCATCCGATGGTGCGGTTCGGCTTGTTTCTGGAACATGGCTGCGAAATGACACACAACGATGCGTTTCAACATCGTTTGCGAGACATGGGCGGGGACCCGTCGCAGTTCGGCTGGGCGAGTATCCAGCTGGATGGCGGCATCACGCGCGTCATGGGCAAGATTGAAAACTGGTTCGCCGAACGCGCGGCGGCGACCGGACGCGCGCGGCGCGAGCTGGTGGGAATCGAGAACGCGCGCATCGGAATCATGACGGCAGCGCCTCCGCCGCCCACAGTCGCCGCCGCACTCGCCGACCTCACGCGGAATATTGTGAATCAAGGCGGAACGATTGTGCTGCCATCCACCTCGTCCCTGCTCGACGATACAAATTTCGCAGATGCGCTGTTGGACACGCCGCGTCCGAACCCATCGCTCGCGTATGGGCAATTTGCCGCACAGCGCGGTCTGCATGTCATGGACGCGCCATCCCGGCACTGGGTGGAGACGCTTTCGGGGCTTGGGGCAACCGGAGTTGAACTCATCCTGACATACGTGGACGCGCTGACTGTCCAGACACATCCATTTATTCCCCTCTTGCAGTTTGCCTATCGCGAGGGGCGCGAAAATTCGGCATCGCACGATGCAGACTTGTTTTTGAGCGGTCGCGCGCGGGATTGTGCGATAGAGCTCGAGCAGGCGATGACACAGGTGCTGGCAGGCAAGTTGACCCCGCGTGCCGCGGCGGCGGACACGGTGGATTTTCAGATTACGCGGGCGTTGTTGGGAGTGTCGGTATAATGCGCGGCGCTGAATGCGCGGCAGACACGATTTTCTCTGCGGATTTTCGCGCAGGCGTGTTACAGGGATTCCGAGCGCGCGTGTGATGATATAATTTACAAAATAGATCTGTTCACGAACTTGGTTTTGACTTGAGGAAAATACTATGCCACAAATTGGCGCTGTTCCGCCCCCGGTCCGTAACAAACGACCGGCGCCGCCCACCCTGCCCGCGCCCGGGCTGATGGGCTGGCTCGATGTATTCCAGAATGACCCGCTCGGACTGTTGACGCGGGCGCGCGAGGCGGGCGACCTGGCACGTTTTCGCGCGGGACCATCTTATATTCACGTGGTCAATCATCCCGACCTGATCAAGCATATCCTGCTCGACAATCACCGCAACTATACCAAAGAGACGCGCATCATCAAGCAGATCAAAATGTTTACGGGCGAAAACATTTTTACGGGTGAGGGCGATTTCTGGTTGGGACGCCGCCGCCTGATGCAGCCCGCCTTTCACCGCCAACACCTCGCCTCGTTTGGCAAGGTCGTGACGCAAACGCTGCAAGAGCTCGATCAGGAATGGGCAGCACAGACGAACCGGGTCTTGAAGATAGATGAAGAAATGATACGCGTGACCCTGAAAATTGTCGGGCGCGCCCTATTCAGCGTGGACTTGACGGGCGAAACGCGCGCGCTTGGCGATGCGTTTGGCTTTGCCACCGAGGACCTTTTTTATCGCGCGCAGCACCCATTTTATCCGCCGACGCAAATTCCGACCAGACGCAACCGACGCGCCAAGGCAGTGAATAGAACGGTGACGCAAGTGATGCAAAAAATCATTCGTGAGCGTCTCGCCGCGGACGAAACCGGCGCGGCGACCGAGCGTCCCGACCTGCTGGCTCTGCTTATGCGCATCAAGGACCCCGAGACCGGTATTGGGCTGACGCAGGAGGAATTGGAGCGCGAAATCGTGACGATGGTGTTTGCCGGACATGAAACAACGTCGAATGCCTTGACGTGGGCGTGGTACGCGCTATCGCAAAACCCGCAGGTCGAAAAAGAATTGCATAACGAGCTGGATACTGTATTGAACGGGCGCGCGCCGACCACGGACGATGTGCCTAACCTGGTCTATACGCGGCGTGTGATTGACGAGACACTGCGCCTGTATCCGCCCGCCTGGGCATTTGGACGCGAGACGCTAAAGGCAGACGCGCTCGACGGATATGCGATCCCCGCCAAGACCGTGGTCATTGTCTCGCCCTATACAATGCATCGCCATCCAAGATTCTGGAACAAGCCCGAAACGTTTGACCCCGATCGCTTTTTGCCGGAACGGTCCGACAAGCGCCCACGCTATGCCTATCTGCCCTTTGGCGGCGGACCGCGCCTGTGTATCGGGCAACCCTTTGCGCTCACAGAAGCGACGCTCTTGCTGGCAGGGTTGGCGCAGCGATACGTCCTGCGGCTCGCGTCCGGCGCCATCGTCAGACCCAAACCCAACATTACGTTGACTGTCGCCAACGGTTTGCCCATGACGCTAGAAGCACGGTAACCGAACCCGCCCTTGTCAATCAACAGGACCTCCTTGTCTTGACAAAATCCGATTGAGCCGAATCCGGCAGGCAAAATTTGCCGATTCAGCCGACTCGAAGAGGTCAAGGACATGCTCTGCGCGCGGCGACCCACAAGGCGAGCATCCCATCGCGGCGAACGGTGGTGAAGCGAGGGTCACGGACTTGTGGGGGTGGTCACATGTTTGCCCTGACTATATCAACCGAGACCTCTACGGCTGGCGTCGTTCCCCTGTTCTCAAGCCAGTGTAAGGTATCCTTGTCCTCGGGCCAGCCCGGTCCCGGACCATACTCTTTGGACACTCCATCTCTATGGTCGGTGATCGTCCCTTCAAGTACATAAACCATGCCCGGTCTGTCTTGATAGTCGTGCAGCGGGCCAAAGATGCCTCCGGGTTCGATAGTCACCAGACGCATTCTGAGTTGGCGTCCTGCCATGCCCTCGATTTCGGGTCCTAGCTCGAGCGCTGCGAGTAGCTTTACCGTAACACCTTTCGTCTCATGTCTTGACTCTTTGTTTGTCATCTTGGTCTCCTTTTGGGCCATTCCTTTTTGAATCGAATCTATGAAAAATAACGAAATGAACGGCTGGAACGAATTCACCGGACCCAATGCCGGTTATGTCCTGGAGTTGTATGACCGCTACCGCGAAAATCCCGACGCGGTGGATGCGGAAACGCGCGCGTTTTTCGAGCACTGGACGCCGCCGGAACAAGATAGAGCGCAGCCCGCGCCCATCGTGGTTTCGGGCTTGACGGACGCGGCGACGGAAAAAATCATCGGCGCGGTGAATCTTGCTCACTCGATTCGCGCCTACGGACATCTCGCGGCGACGCTCGTGCCCCTGCGGGATGTGCCGCGCGGCGACCCTTCGCTGGAACCGGCAGCACATGGGCTGACGCAACAAGATTTAATAGCTCTCCCCGCCAGTCTCGTCGGCGGTCCTGTGAGCGAACGCGCTGCGAATGCCTGGGAGGCGATTCAGGCGCTGCGGCGCGTGTATTCGACGACCACAGGATACAGTTACGAGCACATTCACGATCCCGAAGAACGCGAATGGCTGCGCGATGCCGCCGAAGCGCGACGATTCAAACTCACCGCAGAGAATTTTGACGCGGTCGAGCTGCTGCGCCGACTGACGCGTGTCGAGGTGTTTGAGCAGTTTCTGCATCGCACCTTTCCGGGCAAGACGCGCTTTTCAATCGAGGGGCTGGACATGTTGGTGCCGGTGCTGGATGAAATCATCGGCGATGCCGCCGCTGCGGGCATTCGCACGCTCTTTTTGGGCATGGCGCATCGCGGGCGGCTGAACGTGCTGGCGCATGTGCTCAACAAGCCCATCCGCGAAATCCTCGCCGAATTCCGCGACCCGACAACCACCCGCGACCTGACGGCGCGCGAAGAGTTGGGATGGACGGGCGATGTGAAATATCATCTCGGCGGAGCAAGATTGAAAAGTGATGACACACGCGAAGTCGAGCTTTCGATCCTCGTGCCGCCGAACCCAAGCCATCTCGAAGCCATTGACCCCGTTGTCGAGGGCATGGCGCGCGCGGAAGGCACGCGTGTAGATATGCCTGTGCCGCAATTCAATCCCACACTCTCGCTGCCGCTTTTGATTCACGGCGATGCGGCATTTCCGGGAGAAGGCATCGTTGCCGAAACGCTCAACCTTTCACGCCTGCCGGGTTACCAGACAGGCGGCACGATCCACATCATCGCCAACAATCAATTGGGGTATACGACGACTCCCAAAGATGGACGCAGCACATTGTATGCGAGTGACCTTGCCAAGGGATTTGAAATTCCCATTGCGCATGCGAATGCGGATGACCCTGAAGCCGCCATCGAAGCCGCGTGGCTCGCAGCAGCGTATCGCCTCAAGTTTCGCAAAGACTTTGTCATCAATCTGGTCGGCTATCGCCGCCACGGACATAACGAGGGGGACGAGCCGGGATTCACGCAACCGTTGATGTATGAAAAAATGGAGGAGCATCCCACGGTGCGCGCAATCTGGGCAAACACTCTGATTCAACGCGGGTTGATTGATCCCGCGCTGCCGCAGCAAATGGTGAGCGCGGAAACCCAAACCCTGCAAAGCGTGTTGGATTCGCTGCATCCCGAACAGGATTTGGTGGAACCCGCGCCCCACCCCCCGCCGCGCGGCGCCGCGCGGCGCGTCAAAACTGCCGTGCCGTTCGCCCAACTGCGCGAATTGAACCGGGCGCTGCTCACCGTGCCCGAAGGATTCGAGGTCCATCCCAAGATCGAGCGCGCGATGGCGCGGCGGCGCAAGGCGCTGGACGACCCGGACACGCGGACGATTGATTGGGCAACCGCCGAGCAGCTCGCATTTGCGACGATTCTGCAAAACGGAATTGCGATTCGATTGACGGGTCAGGATGTCGAGCGCGGGACATTCGGGCATCGTCACGCCGTATTGCACGACGTAAGCACGGGCGCGACCTTGACGCCTTTGCAGACATTGTCCCAAACACAGGCAGCGTTCGAGGCGCACGACAGCCCGTTGACCGAATCGGCGACCATCGGGTTCGAATATGGATATAACGTCCAAAAACCCGAACGCCTGGTGTTGTGGGAAGCACAATACGGCGATTTTATCAACGAGGCGCAGGCGATCATTGACGAATTTATCGTCTCGGCACGCGCCAAGTGGGGTCAGACGCCCTCTCTCGTTCTTTTGCTACCGCACGCGTGGGAAGGACAGGGACCCGACCATTCGAGCGGGCGCCTGGAACGGTTTCTCTCACTCGCCGCCGACACCAACATGCGAATCGCCTACCCCACCACGGCGGCGCAGTATTTTCATTTGCTGCGGCGACAGGCGCTGCTCCTCAAAACGGACCCTTTGCCCTTGATCGTGATGACGCCCAAAAGTCTGCTGCGCCATCATCAGGCAGCATCCACTCTACAGGAATTGGCGGAGGGTTCCTGGCAGCCCGTGATTGATGACGCCGAGGCGCGCGAACGGCGCGAAAAGGTGCGTCGTCTGATTCTGGTGAGCGGCAAGGTGTATGTAGATTTGATGGCAAGCCAGGAACGCGCAAAACGTCCGGACATTGCCATCGTGCGCGTCGAACAGTTGTATCATTTTCCCAAGGAACAGCTGAAGGTGACGCTCGACGGATACCCCAAACTCACACAAATAATCTGGCTCCAGGAAGAACCGGAGAACATGGGCGCGTGGGGTTATATTCAACCGCGCCTTGCCGAACTCGTCGCGGGACGCGTGCCACTGCGTTATATTGGGCGTCCGTCAAATTCGAGTCCGGCTGAAGGTTCCACCGCCTGGCACAATATAAATCAAAAACAATTGATCGAACGCGCGTTTCAGAAAACGGGGTAAGGAATCATGCCAATCAATGTGGTCGTGCCCGAACTGGGCGAATCGGTGGTCAAAGCTACCGTCCTGCGCTGGCACAAACAAGAGGGCGATGCGGTTGCGGCGGGCGACTTGCTGGTGGAATTGGAGACCGAAAAGGTCAATCTCGACGTGAGCGCGCCATCGGCGGGCATACTGTCGAGAATTACGCGCAAGGCGGGCGAAGATGTAAAAATCGGCGACGTGTTGGGAGCGATCGAGCCGGGCGCGTCAGAGACTGCACCGCCCAAAACGGAACCCCCCGCCGCCAAAGAATCGAATGGCAAGCACGTGGACAATCAAGCGCCCGCAAAACCTGCGAGGTCTTTGGAGACCCCGCAGGTTTCAACGGATTCGGAATCGCCCGCCGGGGTCAAGAGCGAAATCAGAGCTACACCGCTCGCGCAGCGCATTGCGCAGGAATCGGGCGTGGACCTCAGCCGCGTGTCGGAAGGTGCGTCCGAACGGCGCGTGACCAAACAGGATGTGACAGACTATCTGCAAAAGCAGCAAGCGTCCGCCGCCGAAAAGCCGGGCGGGACGGCGACCGCGCCGCCGTCAAGTGCGCCGCAAGACCGACGAGAAGAGCGCGTCCGCATGTCGCGCCGCCGTCAGACGATTGCGCGCCGTCTTGTGGAAGCACAGCAGACCGCCGCGATACTGACGACATTCAATCAAGTGGACATGACGGCGGTGATGGAGATTCGCAAGCAGCACAAAGAATCGTTCAAACAGCGATACGGGGTTGGATTGGGGTTGACCTCGTTCTTTGTCAAGGCGGCCATCGGCGCGCTGCAAGAGTTTCCCCTGCTGAACGCGGAAATTCAGGGCGACGAGATTGTGTACAACCGCTATTTCGATATTGGCATCGCAGTGGGCGCTGCGGAAGGGCTGGTCGTGCCGGTGCTGCGCGATGCCGGACGCATGACTTTTGCCGAAATCGAGAAAAAAATCAGCGAGTTTGGACAAAAGGCGCAAGACGGAACACTTGCGTTGAATGATTTGCGCGGCGGCACTTTTACGATCACCAACGGCGGGGTATTCGGTTCACTCCTCAGCACGCCGATCCTCAATCCGCCGCAAGTGGGGATTCTGGGACTGCACAAGATCGAGGACCGTCCCATAGCGCGCGACGGGCAGGTCGTTATTCGCCCGATGATGTATGTGGCGCTCAGCTATGATCACCGGCTCGTGGACGGACGCGAGGCGGTGCAGTTTCTGGTGCGCATCAAGACTCTAATCGAGGACCCGGGGGCGATGCTGTTGCAGGGGTAAAGGAATTGGTTGTGAAATAAAAGTGGCGGGCGATGACCGCATTTCTGTTTCAAAAAGGAACGGTCATTCTGCGCGCCGCACGATACCCTCTTGCCACGCGTACACGGCCGCTTGCGTGCGGTCAGCCAGAAGCAGTTTGCTCAGGATATTGGTGATGTGACTTTTGACGGTTTTGTCGCTGATCACCAATATCTCGGCAATCTCGCGATTGCTCTTGCCCGCGGCGACCAAACGCAATACTTCGAGCTCGCGTACCGTCAGCTCTTGAAACGGATTGACCGCATCCGGCCGCGTGCCCGAAATTTCCTGTACCATGCGCGCCGCCACGCGCGGGTTGAGCACCGCTTCACCCGCATGCGCGCGTCGAATCGCGTCGGCGAGCTCGTCGGGGTCAATATCCTTGAGCACATACGAAAGTGCGCCGGCACGGATGGCAGGAAAGATATGCTCGTCGGCATGATACGAAGTGAGAATAATGATCTGGGTGCGCGGGCTGCGCGCTTTGACAAGCCGCGTCGCTTCGACTCCGCCCATGTCGGGCATGTACAAATCCATCAAGACCACATCGGGCGCGAGCTGTGTAGCCAATTCCACGGCTTGCCGACCCGTACTGGCTTCGCCCACCACCTCCAGGTCCGGCAAGGTGCCAAGGTAATTCTTCAGACCAAAGCGGACCACATGATGGTCATCCGCCAGCAGTATTGTGATCGGTTCAGCCATGGACATCTCCCAACGGGATGCGCGCAGTACAAGTTGTGCCGCGCCGGAGTATGCTTGACACCTGCAAGCTCCCGCCCGCTGCAGCCAAGCGTTCCTGCATCGTATTCAAGCCGAACCCGTGTGCGGCGTTGGGGTCAAACCCGACCCCGTTGTCCACCACGGTCAGCGTGACCTCGGCGGCAGAACAGGCGACAGTCACATGCACCGCCGTAGCTTGGCTGTGGCGCGCGACATTCGCCAGCGCTTCTTGCGCCACGCGATAGAGCGTCTGCGCCCGCTCAACGTTCAGTCCCGTGCAGTCTGCCGCATCAAAGGTCGCGGCAATACAAGACTGACGCGACCAGGTGACCATATAATCTTGCAGAGCATTGACCAGACCCAGCTCCTCCAGCGCCACAGGACGCAGTTCCAGAATCAGAGTGCCGAGTTCTTGCTGTGAATTTTTGACCAACCGCTCTGCTTGTTCCAGCGCTTCGAGCGCCGCCGCGGGTTCTTTTGTCATGCGGTTGCGCGCTGTGCGCAGCTGCATCAGAGTGGCAAAGTTTTGCTGTTTGACCGTATCGTGCAGCTCGCGTGCGATGCGGTTGCGTTCCTGTAGCATTGCCAATTCCTGCTGTGACCGCAACAGCGCTTGTATCCGTTCCGCCATGCGCCGCATTCGCATGGACAACCGCCCGATCTCATCCCCCGAACGGTCTTGCGGAACGGCATCAAAGTGTCCTTCGCTCATGGCATCCGCCGCAGCGGACAGGATCGTCAAACGACGCGTCAGTCCGCGCGACATGAAAAAGCCAAAGAGCGCGCCAAAAGGCGCAACCAAAATCAAGAGCACGATACCCGTGACGACAACCGTGCCGAAAATCACCGGCAGCAAGGTGAGAATCAGGGGCGGCGGTGGTGCGACCGTCATAACGAGCGCGCCGACCACCGGCGAGCGAAAATCGTCCTGCAGAATCGGGACCGCCACCCAATAATTGCCATCCGGAAGCGGCGTGTATAACTCGAGCGGAGCCAAAGTTCCCTCGAACGCATTTGCGAGCACGCGTTCGCCTGCCGCGCTGGGCGGCACAAGCACGTTGCCCACAGGTATCGCTGAATCTTGCGGCGCTTGCGCCAACACGGTGCGGTCAGGGGCAACCGCGAGAAACGGCTGTCCGCGTACAAGGGCGGCAGCGGGGCTGTCGAACCAGCTCGTCGGTGCAATGCTCACGTAACCCGACGCGTACGTCTGGTTCACCCAGCTTTGCAGTCCCTTGAGATCTGTTGCATTGGGTTGGAGATAACGCGCGACACGAGGATAGTTCAGATAAATCACGTCCGACAAATAATCGGAACGGTCGGTATTGGTCACGCTGGCAGCGAAAACGATAGTGAGAAACAATACAAGTTCCAGCGCGAGCAGCGCCAGCACCGTCACGAGGGTATAGGTCAGAATCAGTTTCCCGCGCAAGCTCGCGAGAAATGCCGTGATGCGTTTCAACGCGGGCGTTCTCCGTTGTGTGCCGGACGAAACAAAAGCCATACACAGGCGACCAGCGCCAAACCGGTAGTTACCACAAAAAACAGGTCCATCATCATTTTCATTTCCGTTATTCTATGCCCGATCATTCAGGATAAAAATCGGCGCCACGCGTGTGGGCTGCCAAATGGCAGCCAGCACCGTTACCAGCGTCAACGACACCGCAATCCCACAAATCAAGACCACATCGCTCACGTCCATCGAGAGCAAGCGCCCTGCCAGATTGTTGACGATGCTCAAAATCCACAGACTGCTTTGCACCAGGAGCACACCGGCCGCGCTCGCAATCAAGGCGAGCAGCGTGTATTCAAACGCCAGCGCACCCAGCAGGTGCCCGCGCGTATAGCCTAAGGTCTTGAGCACGCCAATTTCATAGCGACGCTCCAACATGGCTAAACTCACCGCGTTTGCAACCAGCAGCATGCCCCCCAGCAGCGCCAGCCCCGCCATCGAGACCGCCAGCACAAACAGATTATGATACGCCTGCGAAAAGCGGCCCGCATATTTTGCCAGGTCAATCACCGTCGCCTGCGACAGCTGCGCGGGCAGCGCGGCGATTTGAGATGGTTCCATTTTGGCATAGACGCGCACCGTGTCGGGCGGCGCGATTTGGCGAGCCGTTTCCGCGCTCATTAGCAGGCCAAAATTCATAAAAAGGGTTGTCGGATTTTGTTCGGGCGCGTAGCGCCCCACAACCGGAAGCGTGCGCACGCTTCCATCCCACAGGGTAATTTCGATTTCACTGCCGGTCGGAATGGGCGACGGGACATAGACATAGGCGCCGTCCGGCTCGCTGCCCCACGCCGCGCCGCTCAGACGAAACGAATATGGCTCGGTTGCGCCAATCAGTTCGGGAGAGAGAGAAGCTTGCGAATCCGCCTCCTTGCTGCGAATCGCCTTGACGGATGTGCGGGTGAGCTGCCCCGTTTCGTTCGAGCCAACAGTTCGGGCTATGCTCGAGCTCTGCGCGGCGGGCGCAATGACAACAACGTTGGGCCCGGACAGGCGAAATGTGCGTGCATCGAGCGCGCGCTCTGCGCTGCGAGTAAAAACAAATCCGAACGCGAGCGCAATCACGCCGACAAACAGCGCCATCATGGCAAACAACAGCCCCGCCCCACGCCGCCCTAGACTATTTTGAGCAATGCGGAGGAGGGGGATGCGCCCGAACGGAATCACGCGCGTCGCGAGCCGAATCAAACTGCCCAGGATCACTGCCAGCACCCCCATACCAATGACAGCGAACAAGACCACACCCATCCCTTCCGTGAGCGACCCCAAAATCCAACTCGCCAACAATACAAAGGGAATCGCAAGGGCGAGAGCCAACAGCGCACCCTTCCACCACGGTACGCGGTCTGCGCCAACCGGTTCGTTGCGCAAGAGCGCCATCGGCTGAACACGCCCGACCTGCACAATCGCCGATAACGCAAAAATGAGCGTCGTGAGAATGCCGGCGAGCGTTCCGACAACAAGCGGCAGCAGCGAGAAAGCGGGCACAAACATAAAATCTGTCGTCCGTCCAAAGATTTCGACCAGATAGAACGAGACCAGCAGCCCCGCGCATGCTCCGACAACACTCGCCGCAATCCCCATCAACAGCGCTTCGGAGGCAAACATCACATACAAATCACGCGTGCGATAGCCCAGCGTTTTCCAAATCGCCACCTCGCGACGCCTCCGCTGCAGCAGCACTTGCATCGTGTTGGCAATGCCGATGCCCCCTACGAGCAGCGCGAGAACACCCGCGCCTTGCAGCAAAAGGTCCACCAAATCCTGGCTTTGTTTTTGAGCACCGAGGATTTCCTGCGCGGAATATGCGCTCCACCCGTGCGCCTGCAGTCGTTCTTGTGCCAATGACACATTCGGGGTCGTCACCCACGCGGCATTGAGCACGAAAACCCCTCCTGCCAGCTGCCGCGCCGTGGCGAGCGTGTAATACATTTTTCCGCCTTCATGATTCGGCGTGTCCGCGATGATGCCTCGCAGCTGCACCGGAACAGGAACGCCGGTTGACAAATCCGAGAGCGACAGGGTTTCGCCCACATGCAGATCATTTTTGGCTGCCACATCACGCGTGACCACCACCACACCCGGTCCGCGCAGTAATTCTGCAAACTCGCCCTGCGATGGGTCCCCCATAGTCATTTTCCCGACCAGGGGATAATTCTGCGGGTCAACACCCACGCCCGCAGAGACAAATTGCGGTTCGGTCGTGTCGCCGGTACGAAATATCAACGAATATGTGACGGCAGCAAATGTATAATTCTCGATCACCCCTGCTTGCTGTAGAGTTTGCAGCGGCGCGGCGTATTCGGGCAGAATAAAATCCTCGTCTGCGCGTGTCATACTCAAGTCAGCGCCGATCTGAAGACGCGGGTCAATCACAATCGTGCGCGCGATGGCTTCCGAGACCAGTAACATGCCCACCAGTGACATGACGCCAAACGCAATGCACAACATGGCGACGATCCCGCGCTGTCCGCTGGACAGGACGTTGCGAACAGAAATGCGCAAGATCACGTACAAGTCGGTCATGCGTATTCTCCCCGCTGCGGCGGCGTCTGAAACTGTCCGTCCACCAGATGCAAGCGTCGTTCCGCATACCCTGCAACATGCTCGTCGTGCGTGACCATCACAATCGTCAAGCCAAGCTGCGCCCGCAGATCCCGGAGCAAATCAAGCACTCGCTTGCCATTTGCCGAATCCAGATTCCCCGTCGGTTCATCCGCCAAGAGCACGCGTGGTTGCGTGACAAGTGCGCGCGCAATCGCAACCCGCTGCTGCTCTCCACCTGAAAGTTGATGCGGCAAATGCTTGACGCGGTCGCCAAGACCCACGCGTTCGAGCATCGCTGTTGCCAGCGCGGCCGCGCGTTTGCGCTCGCGGTGGATATACAACGGTGCCTGCACATTTTCCTGAGCGGACATGGTCGGCAAGAGGTAAAACCCCTGAAAGACGACGCCGATTTTTTCATTGCGCACGCGCGCGAGTTTTTGTTCCGAGAGGGCATTCAATTCGATCCCGTCCAGCAGCACGCGCCCGGCTGTGGGACGATCAATTCCGCCCAAAATACCCAGCAGAGTAGACTTGCCCGACCCTGAGGGACCTGTCAGCGCCACCCATTCACCCTGTCGCACCTCGAACGAGATATTCCGCAAAATAGGCAAAGTGCGCTTTTCCAACGTTAATGCGCGCGAAACATCCTGGACCTGCAAACCTGACTCGACCATTCCGACCTCCCATCATAGATGCTCCAATACTAGAACGTTCCGTGCAAGGGGGTACCCGCCAGGAGGTGGATTTTGTCTGCGACCCGGGATGGAGCTGGGCAAGAATTTGCCGTAATTTTGTGATGGTGAGAAGGAATAGTCGCGCGAGTGATTTTGTGATTCTCTGCCGGTAATTGCAGCCTAAAGAGTGCCGATCTCGTGCGAGGTCGGCACTCAAGAAACATTTTTCAAATCACCTCAAGTCCGTTCGCGTCGGGCAGCGGTGGGAACGGGGCATGCGGCTCGGTCTGATACCAGAATACAGTTGATGCGATGTCGTCTTGCAGAGGGAGATAACGGGGTTGCCCGCCCTGCGGCGAACGCCAACCGAGGGCTTGGATCGTCACGCGCAGGTCCTGATGAAAACGAATCGGGTCCTGAATGTGCCAGCGATACATGCCAAAGCGCTGCTGGCTAGCGCGATTTCCGTCGCCGCGAATCACCTGCGGCAAGCCGAGATAGGCGGTCGAGTAGGTCACGTATGTGCCCCGGGGTTGTTCAAAACACCACGCGCCGCCAAAATAATCCTCTGTGCCTGTGCCGCAAATAGTAGGCGCGTCGGCATCGCCGTCGAGAAAAAATTTCATTTCCCCTTCGCCCCACCAACCGTTATTGTTCGAGCCCCACGCCAGATATGTGCCCACATATTGCCCGCGCCCGCGCACTCCATCCAGGAGCGTATGGTCCTGCCCATAGGGTAACGGATTGTTGCGCCGCCACTGCGCATGGAAATAGGCAAAATGCTCGGGGACATCCGTCAACGTATAATCCACCTGATAATAAAAGCCCGGCACATCGTCGGGGGTGAGGTTTTCGATAGTCAGTCGCGCCCGTCGGCGGAACGGCATCTCCCAATAGCTGTTGAAACCGCCCGCAGGGTTCACCGCAATCGGCAGCGAGTTGACGTTGCAGCGTTCGCACCAGCCACTGCAAAAAAAATCGCCGAGGGGCGTCTCGACGGAAGGGGTTGCTTCGTCGTCCCAATAGGCGCGCAGCACGAGACGACGCCACGCGGCGGGGGCAACCGTGATCCAGAAATGCGTGATCGCGCCGGGACCTTGAATGTCCGCCAGCGTGACAGTGCTCGAGCCGCGCAGGTCAAGGCACGGTGAAATCTTCCAGCCGCGTCCCAATTCCCGCGCCGCTGCCGCGCCCGTCCCTTCGGTCGCGAGCGCGCCGCGTCCTTTTTCCCCGGTAAAATTTTCCGCGCTGATCGAACGCGACTGTGCGTTCGAAATCTGCGCGAGATTGCCCAGATGCATGCCCAAACCATTGTGCAATTGCATGTATTCCTCCGAGACTGTGGGATTATTCTGAACCTGTTATGGCACAATCATCATTTTCAAGCCCTCGCGCGTTTTTGCAAGCGCAAAGGCGTCTGCAACTTTGGTCAGGGCAAAGCGATGAGTTACAAGCGAGTGCACATCCACCAGACCGCTTTCGACCAGGCGAATCGCGCGGGGATAGGTGTGTTTCATACGGCGCGAGAGTTTGATCGTCAAACCCTTGCGGCGGGCGACCGAAGCCGAGAACGAAGTGCGGTCATCGGACGGAATGCCGACGAGAATCACCCGCCCACCGTTTTTGACCGCGCGTACGGCGTCTTGCACCGCCGCGTTTGCGCCTGCACACTCGAACGCCACATCCACTATCTGCGCGCCGTCCCACATGCGCGCGCCAAATCGTTTTGCCGCATCGAGGCGATGCAGGAGAGGGTCGGTTGCCACGACGTCCACCGCGCCCGCCGCGCGCGCCACCTGCAAAACGAGCAAGCCGATCGGTCCGCAGCCAAAAACACCCACGCGCATCCCGGCGCGCACTTTGCCCAAATCCACGGCATGTAGTGCAATCCCCAGAGGTTCGAGCATTGCGCCATCCTCATCGCTCAACGTATCGGGCAGGGGCACCAAACAGCGCGTTTTCCAGACGACCCACTCGCGCATGCCGCCGTCGTCCGTTCCGGTCCCCGCAAAAAACTGGTTGGGGCACAGGTTCGGATTGCCCTGCAAACAGTCCTCGCAATGTTCGCACGGGACACACGGGTCAAGCGCGACGCGCTGTCCCGCCGCCGTGATTCCGGCAAATTCGTGACCAAGCACCAGCGGATTCTCAAGACGCGAATCTCCGATGCCGCCTTCTTGATACCAGTGCAAATCAGAGCCACAAATGCCGACGGCGGTCACACGGACGGCAGTTTCATCAGGTCCTACAGCCGCAAGCGGTTCGGGGAACAACCGGACCTGATGCGGGGCAACGAGACGCGCCGTTTGGATAAGGTTGGGTTCGTTCATGGGGGGTCAGTATATGTCCGCGCCCAAAACAGTGTCAAGCCGCACCCGACAGCGGGGCGTACGCCCTATTTTTTGGGGCGAGCAGGGCACGCTCGCCGCAGTGTGCCGGGCAGGGAACGAAACGGCGTTCGTTCCTTACCGTCCGAAAACTTGCGCACACTCCGCGACAGCGCGACATGTGTGCGATAAGAATTTGCCAGATACACACAAATTGCTATGATTATGTCGCAAGATGAAACGTTTTGCTTTGGTCACAATCCTGGGGCTTGTCGTCGCTTATCTGGCGCCGACGTTGATGTCGCACATTTATTTCGTCCCGCACACGCACGTGCTGGTTGGAAATGTGAGTGCGGCAGATATGCGCGCGCACCTTGAATCCGAACGCGCCGAACAAAATTCTGCGGCGCGCGAGACCCGGCTCAATTCCGGTTTCATTTTGTCCATTCCGTTTGCCACTCTGGCAAGTTTCTTGTCCGGTCTCGGAATGTGTCTCCTCGTCAGTTTGGGCGAGATTGGCGTCGTCGCGTTCTGTACGCGCATGCTGATCCATTCGCCCCGGCGCTTCTCGCCCACGCTCTCCCCGGCGATCCCTCCGCCGCGCGCTGCCTGATTCCCTCTATTTTTTGCAAACTACACTACAACAAACCGGTCACCGGACCGCAAGTCTACAAGCTAAATGGGCATTTCAAGCATAGAAATGCCGCGCCTGCGCGGGTTTCGGTGCGTAGGTTAACTGTCATGACAGAGTCATGATAGTTGTCATGGTGTCCCGTATAGGCGGTTGCTACAATGAATTGAGCAAACGTCTGTCACCATAGCTGACCGCGCCAGACAAGCATAAATCGTGTGCGCGGTCGCAGGGAATCAAATGCGAAAACTTTTTGGGTGGGGCGCGCTTGGCGCGATCCTGCTGGTCGGGCTTGTAAGCTGTGGTCCCGGCGCGCAAGCCAAGCTGCGCGGGGGCAGCATCCAACCCGCGCAAGCGGCGCCCGACTTTACATTAACCGATCAAAATGGGAATCCGTTCACCCTGAGCAGCACACAGGGTCAAGTTGTCCTGGTATATTTCGGTTACACCTCGTGCCCCGACGTATGTCCGCTCACATTGGCAGATTTGCGTTCGGTCCATGAAAAAATGGGCGCAGAAGCAAAGGATGTCCGGGTCATTTTTGTGACCGTGGACCCCGAGCGCGACACGCAGGCAGTGCTCAAGAAATATGTCGGCGCGTTTGACCCAAGCTTTATCGGGCTACGCGGCAGTGTGGCGGAAACCGAAAACATCGCCAATTCATTTGGCGCCAAATTCAAAAAAACCAACTTGCCCAACTCGGCGTTGGGCTATGCCATGGACCATTCCGCGTTCATCTATGTCATTGACCGCTCCGGCAAGCTGCGCGAGACCTTTCCGTTCGGCGCGGCGCGCGAGGACATTTTGAACGATGTAGAGATCCTGGTCCGCGAGAAACCTTCTCTATGAATACCAAGATAATAGTAACCCTGTTCGGAATGATGCTCGCGCTCGCACTGAGCGCCTGCGCACCCACCGGCATCTCAACCGGCTCAAGTCCAACGGACGCAAACAGCATACAGATAACTGATGTATGGGCCCGTACGGTCAATCTGGGCACAATGGAAGAGGAAACACCCACAACAATGGACAAAACGCCCGACGCAATGGGGTCACATGCGGGCAGCGCGATGGCGCAACAGAACGGCGCGGTGTATATGAATATTGCCAACACGGGCGCTGCTGACAAATTGCTCAAAGCAGAGACCGATGCTGCCAATACCGTCGAACTGCACACGGTCGTTCAAGAAAATGGCATGATGCAGATGCGCCCGGTAGACGGGATTGACGTGCCCGCAAATGGGTCGGTCCAGCTCAAACCCGGTGGTTTCCATGTCATGCTGCTCGGCGTGAACAGAGAACTGAAAGCGGGTGACAAGATCAACGTAAAACTGACCTTTGACAAAGCAGGTGTGCGCGAAATTCAAGCGAAAATTCGCGCCCAGTAACAAACCAGGACGACAGGGGTCTTGTCAAGACCCCTGTCGTGACCATAAAATGAAATGGAATTGGCTGAGATGGGGATTGATCGGCGTCGGGATTGCGTTTGTCGTCGGAGTTGCGGCGCTGAATATCGTTGGGCTATCGCCGCTGCAGAGACAGACCCAACCCGTCATCAATGAGCTGGTGTATGTGATCCCCAAAGGAACGATTACAAATATCGGTCTTGGCGCCGCAAGCAGCGTGCTGCCGAATCAGGTGGAACTGACCGTCGGGGGTCAGGATACGTTGGTCATCAAGAACGAGGACCTGTACCCGTTCGATGTAGGCGGCGTCTTGCTGCACCCAGGACAATCGTATCGTCAAAAATTTACGCGTCCCGGGACGTATGATCTGGCATGCAGCGTCCACGCCGCCGACCGAATTCGCGTTATTGTACGTGCGGCGGGCGAGTCTCAATGAACTCTCTCCAAATAAAAGACAAGTTTCCCCGAAAACAGCGGCAAAATGCCACTTGTCGGCGCGCTCACAAGTTGAAATGCTCGATGCATCGCCGATACGCCCGGGGCACGATCAGAGATTGGGAACTGAATGCCTGCTGACCGGACCCGCGACAAGATGCACCAGCGCCGCCGCATTCATGTGCAGGGAATTGTGCAGGGGGTCGGTTTTCGCCCCTTTGTTTTTCACCTTGCTGAACAATACGCCCTTGCCGGATGGGTGCGGAACAACGCGACGGGCGTAGTGATCGAAATCCAGGGACCCGCGGACGCGTTGGATGAATTTACGCGCGCAATTGAAACCAATGCCCCGCCGCTCGCCCACATTGCCCGATTGAGCAGCGAAACGATTGCTCCAATGGGCGAGAGCGGATTCATCATTGCCGCCAGCGACGACACCACCGAAAAGCGCGCCTGGATTTCACCCGACGCCTGCATTTGTGACGACTGTCTCGACGAGCTGTTTGACCCCGCCGACCGCCGCTACAATTATCCATTCATCAACTGCACCAACTGTGGACCCCGCTTTACCATCGTCAAGGACGTGCCCTATGACCGTCCGCTCACGACGATGGCGCCGTTTGTCATGTGCCCGCAGTGCCGGCGCGAATACGACGATCCGCGCGACCGCCGCTTTCACGCCCAACCGGACGCTTGCGCCGTGTGCGGACCGACCGCCGTGCTCGAGATCGAATCGCGCGTCGCAACGAATCGCGATGCCATCGAGCTCGCGGGACAGCTGTTGGGGCGTGGCAAGATACTCGCCGTGCAGGGCATCGGCGGCTTTCACCTCGTTTGCGATGCGTCCAATATCGAGACGGTCGGGACGCTGCGCGCGCGCAAACGCCGCTACGACAAACCGTTTGCGCTGATGGTCAAGGACATCGAGCAAGCGCGCATCCTATGTGAAATCAGTCCCGCAGAAGAGGCGCTGCTCGTGTCACACCGTCGTCCCATCGTTCTGCTGCGCGCCCGCGAGCCGCTCGGCGTCGCCGCGCAGGTCGCGCCCAACCAAAAGTATCTGGGCGTCATGCTGCCGTATTCGCCCTTGCACTATATGCTGCTGGATAGTTTTGCGCGCGTCAAAAGCGGCAAGCCCGCCGTGCTGGTCATGACCAGCGGCAACCTGAGCGACGAGCCGATTGCGTATGTTGTTCAAGAAGCGCAGGAACGTCTCGCTTCCATCGCCGATTATTTTCTCACACACGACCGCGCGATTCACATCCGCTGCGATGATTCGGTGGCGCGTGTGGTCAACCATCAGCCCATGCTGCTGCGCCGCTCGCGCGGCTATGTGCCGGAACCGCTGTTTGTGCCGCAAGCGTTTCACGCGCCGCTGCTCGCCGTGGGCGCGCACCTCAAAAACACATTCTGTCTGGGCAAGGACGAGTATGCTTTTGTGAGTCATCACATTGGCGACCTGGAAAATTTCGAGACCTGGCAATCCTTTACAGAGGGCATCGAACATTTCAAAAAGATTTTCGAGGTCGAGCCGCAGGCGATTGTCCACGACCTGCATCCCGAATATCTTGCAACCAAATACGCACAGGAACAAGCAGAAATGTCCGGCGCAGTCCGCTTGCTTGGGGCACAGCACCATCACGCGCACATTGCGAGCGTGATGGGCGAACATGGGCTGACCGGAGCGGTGATTGGCGTCGCCCTGGATGGCACGGGGTATGGGGCGGATGGGACAATTTGGGGCGGCGAGTTTCTCGTCGCCGATTTGCGTGAGTTTGAGCGCGTCGCCCATCTCGAAACCCTGCCACTGCCCGGCGGCGAGGCGGCGATTCACGAGGTGTGGCGGCTTGCGGCAGCATGGCTCGCGCAGGTCTATGGCGATGACTTTTTAGAGCTCGACCTGGAATTTGTGCGGCGGCTCGACCGCGCGAAATGGCGTGTGCTCGCACAAATGACAAGACAGAATATCAACTCGCCGCGCTCGTCGGCGATGGGGCGCTTGTTTGATGCGGTCGCGGCGTTGGTCGGCGTGCGGGATGTGGCAAATTACGAGGCGCAGGCGGCGATCGAGTTGGAAATGCTCGCCGACGAGAAATGCGCCGCGCGTTATCCGTTCACGCTTTCAGAGGAGCAACCGCACATATTAAAGACGGATACACTCTTGCGCGCCATCGTGGAGGATTTACGGAACGGCGCGCCGCAGTCCATCATCGCCGCCAAATTCCACAATACCGTGACAGAGCTGGTTGCCCAGACGTGCGCTGAAATAAGGCGCGCGCGCGGACTGACGCAGGTGGCGCTCGGCGGGGGGGTGTTTCAAAACGTATTCCTGCTCACGCGCACGATGGCACAGCTGCGCGCTATGAATTTCGAGGTGTTTGTCCCGACCCGGCTGCCACCCAACGACGGAGGAATTTCGTTCGGGCAGGCGCTCATCGGCAACGCAAAAATCCGTGACGCCGCGGCGCGCGCCATACTCACGTGACGGGCCAGCCGCCATCCAGGCGCGACTTTTGTCCGGTCGCATGCCCGGACGCGCCGAATGCGGAAAATCTTGTAACCCCTTTATACGAGAACATTTGTCGGAGATTCTCTTTCGCGAACAAGCGAATGCCAAACAAACTGCGCGGATTCGGATTGGCATTGACAATTCCGGCGGTTATCGGTAATACTGGTGACAAGCTGGGACACCATTCTCGGGTTCCTGATCTTGGCTGTCTCCTCTCTCATGCTCTCGTTCTATTTTTTGGGCGCACCGCGTCTTGAAAAAAACGGCAAACTGCTGAATCTCGACACGCGCAAAGCTGTCGCGCTCGCCGCTTATCTTGCTCTCACGTCAAGGACACACGAACGCGACGAGCTCGCCGCTTTGTTCTATCCCGAGGCAGAGACGGCGCGCGCCCGCGCTGCTTTGCGCCGCACACTTTCGACGCTCAAAACTGCCCTGGGAGACAAAACGCTCGACGTAGAACGAGAAACGATCGGGCTGGATACGCAAGCGGTGAGCGTTGACGTTTTGGAATTTCGCGCCCTCGTTCAACAAAAAACCTTCCAGTCTCTCACCCGCGCCGCTCAGTTGTATCGGGGCGATTTTATGGACGGTTTTACCCTGCGCGACAGCCCGGCTTTTGACGAGTGGCAGTTTTTTGAAACCGAGTCTCTGCGCAAACAATTCGCCGCCGCGCTCGAACAACTGGTAGCGCTCCAAACCGAACGCGGCGCGCTCAAGTCCGCCATCGAATCGGCGCGCCGCTGGCTCGCGCTCGATCCCCTGCACGAACCCGCACATCGCGCGTTGATGCTGTTGTATGCGCGCGACGGACAGCGCGCCGCCGCCCTGCGTCAGTATCAGGAATGTGTGCGGCAGCTCGGGCATGAGTTGGGCGTCACACCCCTGCCGGAAACGACCGCGCTCTATCACACCATACAGGAAAATCGTTTGCCGGCCGAGGCGCGCCCGGCGTCGGCGGCAGCGCGCGCGCCAGAGCCGACATCACCGCGCTCTGTCGAGTATCCACTGGTGGGGCGCGGAGCCGAACTCGCCCTTTTGATGCGCGAATACAATCGGACCGGGACGCAGGGCACATTGCTGATTTTGCAGGGCGAAGCAGGGATCGGCAAGACACGACTGGCGCAGGAATTTCTGGCACAGGTCGCGCAAGAGGGGGGAGCAATTCTGACCGCGCGCGCCTATCTCGAGCAGCGCGCGCTCGCTTATGCGCCGTTAGCGCAGGCACTGCGCGCCGCGCTGCAGGAACCGTACAATGCCGAGCGCGTCCGCGCGCTGGCGCCGTATGTGCTCGCCGATGCAGCGCGTCTCGTCCCCGAGCTTGTGCCCGGCGCGTCGCTCGACACAACAATACCGAATCAGGCGTCTGTGTCTCCGGTCACTGCGGTCGGCGCGCAGGCGCGTTTCTTTGACGCGATCACTCGGATCATTCTGCAACTGACACAAAAGCACAGCACACAACAGGTCACCGCGCCGGGCGTCTTGTTTGTTGACGATGCCCAGTGGCTGGACGAGGCGTCGCTCGACCTGGTGGCGTTTATCATCCGACGCTTAAAGAGTACGTCGCTGTGCATTTTGCTCACGTGGCGCGGGGAAGAGGTTGGGCGCGAGCATATCCTGCGCCGTCTGTATGCGGATGCGCTGCGCGAGGAACGGGCGCATTTGATCACCCTGACGCGGCTCGCGCAGTCGGATGCGCAGACATTGGTGGACGTTGCAACCCATCGCGGCGCACAGATTACGCCCGCACTCGCCGCGCGGCTCTATCGCGAGAGCGAAGGGCAGCCCTTTTTCCTGATCGAGACGCTCAAGCTGATCGAACGAGAAGGGGACTTGGGCGCGGATATGACACTACCTGCAAGCGTGCGCGAGCTTTTGCATTCGCGCCTCACACAAGCGAGCGAGACCGCGCGCCAGGTCCTCGGCGCGGGGGCAGTGATCGGACGGTCATTTGATCTAGAGTTGGTGCAGCCGGTCAGCGGACGGAGCGATCAAGAAACAATTGACGGGTTGGAAGAATTGGCGTCCAAGGGCTTGATCACCGAGTCCAACCGCGCGGGCGCGCCGCAATATGATTTCACGCACGAGAAATTGCGGGCGCTGGTTTATGAGGAAACCTCGCTGGCGCGGCGGCGGTTACTACACCGTCGCGCCGCCGAAACGCTGATTCGGGCATCGCGCGCCCAGAGCGACACGTCTGCGGCGGCAATGGCTGCCTCGATCGCGCACCACGCGCGCGCGGGCGGCGAAGATGCGCGCGCGGCAGAATATTACAAACGCGCGGGAGATTATGCGCGTTCGGTGTTTGCCAACCGGGACGCGGTGGAATATTACAGCGCGGCGCTCGCGCTCGGCGATTCGGACGCTGCCGCCCTGCACACGGGCATCGGGGATGCGCAAACCCTGCTGGGCGATTACGATGCCGCGCTCGCTTCGTATGAAACCAGCGCGGCGTTTGGGGCATCCACCGCCGATGCCAATATGGCGCGGGTCTATTTGCGGCGAGGGGAATGGGCGCATGCGGCGCGCCATCTGACCAGCGCGCTCGAAATGAATCAGGAACTCGCCGCGCAAGCCCGGTTATTGGCAGAGCTCGCGCTTGCCTGTCACCAGTCTCATAATGAGGCGGACGCGCTAAAACATGCCAAACGGTCGTTGAACCTCGCGCAGCGTGCCGGGGGCAAAAGCAAAACGGGGGAACCTGCGCCGGCGCAAATGTATGCCCTGGCGCAAGCACACAATATTCTGGGCATATTGGCGCGCACGCGGGGCGAATGGGAGGACGCGCGCAAGCATTTGGAGGCGAGTCGCGCTCTGGCAGAGCAGATGAACGACGCGGGCGCCCACGCCGCCGCGCTCAATAATTTGGCGCTGGTCGCCCGCGCCACGCATGACGACGAACACGCGCTCGCGTTGACGTGCCGCGCGCTGGAATTGGTCACACGCGCCGGTGACCGTCATCGTCAGGCAGCTCTGCACAATCATCTCGCCGATTTGTATCACGCGCTCGGACGAGAGCTCGATTCGATGGAGCAGCTCAAATTCGCTGTGGCGATCTATGCCGAGATTGGCGGTCCCGTGGGCGCATGGCAGCCCGAAATCTGGAAATTGGAAGAATGGTAATCGGTTCTAGTGCATCATTAACAAAGTATTTGTGAGAACATCGAGATGGTGCTATGGTGTGCGGTATGCTACCACCACTCTTTGTCCGAGCACTCACCCGCGCCGAGCGCAAGGCGCTGAAAAAGGGCTTGCG
>JADZCJ010000025.1 GCA_020851635.1 Anaerolineae bacterium | reverse complement strand
GATTCGCTGTGTCGCTCTAAACAAGATGACGCACGCCGGGATGCCACAGAGTTACAAAGTCGCCTGAGCCAATCCCCCACCAAGGGATTGCTGTGCGTCTGATTTTTGATTCATGCACCAACGCCAAATGTATCTCTAAATTCTCTACTTGAGTTCGACGCTGATGATATGCAGTTCTGTCTCACCAATATTTTCCAGCGAGTGCGGTGGGAGCGGGGCTGACCACAATACTACAGGCGGCACGCGGAACGCTTCAATCGTGCAGGATTCAACCAGCACCTTGCCCTCGTCGTCATAGCGGACAAAGTTGCTCCGGCTCAAGACATACAACGCAGCGGACCAACGATGAGTATGAATAGGAGTACGTTCACCGGGGGCAATCCGCGTGTCGAGCACCCGGACCCGCTCATTTTCCAGCAACAGCTTGTGATGGTCGGGAGCTGCGACCAGCGCGTCGAGAGAAGGGGACCACTCCTCTTCCTGCTGGTTGATGACAGAGTTCACGTTGGGAATAGCATTCATTGCGTCACATGCTCCTCTGTTGAGTACGACAGGAATCATTATACATGCAGAAGGTTACTTATTCCCGCGCCAAGCCGCCGATGTGTCCCACCACGCCGGTGTTTCTGGAAATGGTGTACCGTAATCCAAACGCGTGGGGCCGACCTGTACAGGACATGCAGGGCATGGAATATTCGACCTCACCCTTGATCGTCACCACCCAGATCGGTCCCAGGCCGCGGTAGGCAGGGGGTTGTTTTACACCGCTATAGGCTTGTTCGCTTGGATACTGTTTGAATTTGATGCGACCGGGGTCGAGTCGCAGGGTCTCGACACACCAGGGGTCTCGCCAATCCGCAAACCCTGTATCAAATTCAAGCAGCTGCCGAAGGACCTGTTTTTTTGATGATAACGGGTGCTCGAGCGTCGGGGAGATTAGCGCTACGACCGGCTGCGGTGGTCCAGCTGTGGGCGGCGGAGCGGGTGTCGGACGCGGAATTGTCCTCGGTGGCTCGGCAGAGGGGACCACGCGCGCGGGTCGAGGCGGACATGCGCTGATGGATTGTCCGCGGACGAGTTGTGAAATCGGATGCGTCTCCGAAAAGGGATTGTACAAGATCAGCAACAGGACCGACAGCGCTCCCAGTCCAAACAAGACGAGTCCGAATCGAGATACAGTCAACTTCATATGCTATTCATGTAAGCTCTATTTCTTGAGTTTTGCCTGCGCTCTGGCATCCGTCCGAGCCTGTTTCTGAGCGCGCTTGGTTGCCTGGACAATCAATTTATTCAGGATGGCTGTATCCACATCCGCCAATCGCTTGATATACAAGCATCCTTTGCCGAGCGAGTGCTTGCCCAGTTTAGCGAGCAATTCGTCATGCTGCTCCCAGCCCCCGAGCATATAGAGAGTGAGTGCTTGTTTGCGCGGCGAAAATCCGGCGAGGAACCAGTCACCTTCGCGACCGCTCTTGCCGACATAATGATACTCGCCAAAACCGACGATGCTTTCGCCCCACATCCGAGGTTGGTTTTTGGTCGCGCGTTGCATCATCCCGTACAGCACGAAAGAATCCTGACGGTTCGCTTGATCAGCGATGCCATCGAGAAATTTAGTGACGCTTTCTCGAGTGGCTTGTGTCTTATTCTCTGCCATATCCTACCTCCCCTGGCTGCGCCTTGACTCGGAACAAAGACTGTCCCGCGTGACAAGGTTCATTCCCCGAAAAAATAGCTCCATGGGTGTTCATACGCATAAAACACGTAATCCTGATACGCAGTCTCGACGCCGAAATCGTTGAGCAGCCGGAGAATCTGGGCGCGATGGTCGGTGCCATGATTGGCAACATGCAAAAGGATTTGCCACAACACAAGGTCCTTGTCTTCGCCCTCGGTGAACGGGTGCGCGAACAACATATCGTCGCGTAATTTGGCGAGATATTCGCGCAGGTGTTGCTCGACACGGTCGCCAAAGGCGCGAATGAGGGTCCGATCATCGGTGTCAGCCGGTTCGAGTTCCAACGGAGTTTCGACGCCGCGCAAGTCGCTGAACCACCCTTCATCCACATTCATGAGATGGACGATCTGGTTGCGGACCGAGCCGCGCGAGTAGCCCACGTTTCGGGTGAACTGTTCCTGCGAAAGTGGAACGATATAGTCATTCCAGATTTTGCGATTTTCGGCAAAATGATAGTCATAGAAATGGCGAAAGGCATCTGCGTTCATATTGTGACGTACTTTTCACAGTTTGGATGGGGTCAAATGCATCATAGCACAAGTTTGCGCCGTTTGTTTGCGTCCCGCCCTTGACCTTCCGTCCGCTTTGCCTATAATCAAGGCGCGAATACATACCAAGACATTGACTCGGAAGAGTAGGCAGAAGAGGTGTGTCAGCAAGGAGCGGTCATCGGCTGAAAGCCGCTCTCACAGACAACTGCCGAACGTCCCCGACGAGTTCAGTCCGCCAAAGATATTTGGTTGTCGAGTAGTTGACTGCGGCGAGCGCCCGATACAGCGCAAGAGAAAGATTAGGGAACAGAGATTAAGGACTGCAGATTGATGCTCAGGGAGCGCTTGCAGTTTCCAGTCTCGAATCTCGATTCTAAACAAGGTGGTACCGCGATGCCCTTTCGCCCTTGAGGTGAAAGGGATTTTTTATTGGAACACAAAAAGACAAGGAACCGACCATGCCTAGCGAAATGCCCAAAACCTACGACCCGCATGAAACCGAGCAACGCCTATACGAGTGGTGGGAAGCGAGAGGTTATTTCACGCCAAAAATTGACCCGAGCAGGAAACCATTTACGATTGTCATTCCCCCACCGAATGTGACGGGCGAACTGCATCATGGGCATGCCATGTTTGTCGGCTTTGAGGACCTGTTGATTCGCTGGCACCGCATGCGGGGCGAACCGACGTTGTGGCTGCCCGGAACTGACCACGCGGGCATCGCCACGCAGAACGTGGTGGAGAAAGCGCTGGCGAAACAGGGCATCTCGCGCAAGGAACTCGGGCGCGAGGAATTTGTAAAACGCGTGTGGGAATGGAAAGCGGAATACGGCGGCATGATCACGCGCCAGATTCGCCGTCTCGGCGCGTCGGTGGACTGGACGCGCGAACGGTTCACGATGGACGAACAGCTCTCGCTTGCGGTGCGCGAGGCGTTTGTGCGGATGTACAATAAAGGTCTGATCTATCGCGGTCCGCGCCTCGTGAACTGGTGTCCCAGAGACGAATCGGCGATCAGCGACCTCGAAGTGGAACACGAAGAGGTGCAGGGTAATCTGTGGTACATCAAATACCCGATTCAGGATTCGCCGGGCGAATTTATTACGGTGGCAACCACGCGTCCCGAAACCATGCTCGGCGACACGGCGGTGGCGGTGCATCCCGAGGATGAACGCTATCAACACCTCATCGGCAAGACGGCGCGGCTGCCCGAACTGGACCGCCCCATACCGATCATTGCTGACGATACGGTTGACCGCGCGTTCGGCACCGGCGCGGTCAAGGTGACGCCCGCGCACGACCCGAACGATTACGACATGGGGATAAAACACAATCTGCCATTTATCAATGTGATGAACACCGACGCCACGATCAACGAGAACGGTGGTCCATACGCGGGGTTGGACCGCTATGCGGCGCGCAAACAGCTGGTGGCGGACCTGGAACGCGATGGCTTGCTTGCCAAAATCGAGCCGCACACACTCAGCGTGGGCACTTGCCAGCGCTGTCACACCGTGATCGAGCCACTCATTTCGACCCAGTGGTTTGTGAAAACCGGTCCGCTCGCGGAACCGTCCATCGAAGTGGTGCGTTCGGGCAAGATCAAGATCGTGCCACAGCGATTCGAGAAAATTTATTACCAGTGGATGGAAAATATTCGCGACTGGTGTATTTCGCGCCAGTTATGGTGGGGACACCGCATCCCCGTGTGGTATGCGCCCGACGGGTCCATGTTTTGCGCGGTGGACGAAGCGGGCGCGTATGAACAGGCGCGCGCAAAACTGGGACCGGATGTAAAGCTCGAACAGGACCCGGATGTGCTGGACACATGGTTCTCGTCCGGTCTGTGGCCCTTTTCCACGCTCGGTTGGCCGCAAGATACCGAGGACCTGCGCTATTTTTATCCGACCTCGGTGCTCGAAACGGGCTATGACATTCTGTTTTTCTGGGTGGCGCGGATGGTGATGCTGGGCATCGAAATTATGGGCGAAATTCCGTTCGACACGATTTATTTGCATGGCATTATGCGCCATACCGACGGCACGAAAATGTCCAAGAGCGATTTTCGCCCCGGCGACAATCCGCTGGATGTGATTGCCGACTATTCGGCGGACGCGTTCCGCTTTTTTATCATCACCAGCGCGTCGCCGGGCAATGACGTGCGGATCAACCTGGACAAGATTGCCGACGCGCGCAATTTTGCCAACAAGATATGGAACGCCGCGCGTTTTGCCATTTCCAATCTTGGCGACCATCCCGAACAATATGCGAATTGGCACAAGCCCGACCCGAACGCCCTGTCGCTGGCAGACCGCTGGATTCTATCGCGCGCACACGGACTGCTCAATGATGTGAACGCGCTGTTTCGCGAGTACCGTTTTAATGAAGCGGCGCAGAACCTGTATCATTTTCTTTGGGACGAGTACTGCGACTGGTATATCGAGGCCTCCAAGGTGACGCTGAACGGGGGGGACGAGGCAGCCAAACACAACACCCGCGCGGTGCTGGTGCATGTGCTGGAACACGCGCTGCGCTTGCTGCATCCGATGATGCCGTTCGTGACCGAGGAAATCTGGCAGCACCTGCCCCATCACGGCGAGGCGTTGATTGTGGCACAATGGCCCGAGGGCGGCAGAACAACCGCCCCCGCCGCTGAAGCGGACTTTGAGCGGATAATGGACACGGTGCGGGCGGTCCGCAACGCGCGTTCGGAATTTAACGTGGAACCGGGTAAACGCATTGCCGCCATCGTTGCCGTGGGCGAACATGCGGCGACGTTCGAGACGGAACGCGCGGTGTTCGCCTCGCTCGCACGGTTGGATGCCGCGCAGCTCAAAATCGTGGAGACGGTAGAGGTCAAACCCGAAAATGCCTACTCGGCGGTGCTCGCTTCGGGCATTCAACTCTATTTGCCGCTCGCGGGCATGATTGATTTCGAAAAGGAAAAAAAGCGAATCACCGCCGAACTCGACAAGGCGCGTTCAGACGCCGAGCGCACGACTGCCAAGCTCGAAAGTGATTTCGCCCAAAAAGCGCCGGAAGCGGTTGTCGCCAGAGAACGCGACCGTTTGAGCGCCACGCTTGAACGAATCAACAAATTGCAAGAGCAGCTCGACGGTTTGAAATAAGGGAATCAAAAAATCGGAGAATCAAATGATTTCCTGATTTTTTGATAGAATCTCTTTATGCGTGTCATCGCCGGAACAGCCAAGGGGCGTCAACTCAAATCGCCACCCGCTTCGACGCGTCCGATCATGGACCGCGTCAAGGAAAATCTGTTCAACATTCTCGGCACGGATGTGATTGACGCCACCGTGTTGGACCTTTACGCGGGCGCGGGCAGTGTGGGGATCGAGGCGCTTTCGCGCGGGGCAAAACACGCAACGTTTGTGGAATTGAATGACGAGGCGCGGCGCACCATTCAAACCAACCTCAAGCTCACCAAACTCGCGCCGCGCGCCACCGTCCTTTCGGCGAACGTGTATCGTTATCTCAAGAAACCGCCCGCCGCCCCTTTTGACATTATCTATGTTGCTCCGCCGCAGTACAAGGAAATGTGGCAAGAGACGATGAAACTGCTCGACGCGCGCCCGCAGTGGCTGTCCGAAGAGGGCATACTGATCGTCCAGATTCATCCGGTCGAGTTTGAGGAACTGCCGCTGCAATCGTTCGATCTGACTGACAGACGCAAGTACGGGAGCACAATGTTGTGTTTTTATGAGAAAACGGCGAGCGATTCAGAACACGTAGAGTGATGGGAGTTGAGGATTTCTTGTGAGCATTGTCTTTGACCGCGCCGCAGGTTATTACGACCAAACACGCGCCTTGCCGCCGGAACAGCATCGCGAGATGATTGACGCGCTGGTGCGAGCCGGGGGCATTACGTATGACTCGCGCGTCCTTGAAGTTGGCATCGGCACGGGTCGGATTGCCATGTCCGTCGCGGAACACGTGCGGCGCTTGTATGGGATTGACTTGTCGCGGGAGATGATGGGGGTGCTGAGGGGCAAGCTTGCTGTGAGGGGACATGCGATTGACCTGACACAGGCAAACGCGGTGTGGCTCCCGTTCGGCGACGAGACGTTTGATGTTGTCTATGCCGTTCACGTCTATCATCTCGTTCAGAGTTGGCAAGCCGCCTTGAGCGACGCGCGCCGCGTATTAAAACCGGGTGGTTCTTTTATTGTGAGCTTTCACAAGCGGCAGGGTGAAACGCCCAACCGCAAGCTGCGCCGCGAACTGGCGCGGCTGCTTGAATCGTATGGGATTTCCACCAAGCGCCCCGGAAGCCAGACCGAGGACGAGATTCTGACGGAAATGGAAAAGTGGAACGACTCGCTGCGCATCGTCGAGGCGAGCCGTTGGGAACAGGACGAAGTGCCTGCGGTCATCCTGGATGAACTCGACCGGCAAATTTTTTCGGAAACGTGGATGATTCCGCGCGACGTGATGGACAAAATTATGCCGCGGCTGCGCGATTGGGCAGAGGACACGTTCGGTGATTTGTCCCGACCGATTGCCACAGAGGCAGAGGCACGCTGGCTCGTGGCACAAAAAACCTAAAACAGCTGCACGCTCGCCTGTTTCCCTGAAATCGCCTCGCGCACCCGCTCTGCCGAGGGCTTGGCCAAAAAGATGTTGGTGTGTGACAATTCGTCGTGCAGGGTCAGCAGCGGCGCCTCGTCGCGATTCCAATTTTTGTACGCCTCTCGGAATTTTTCGCGCGAGACAATGTATTGATACCGCCCGGTGAGTTCGTCGCTCGGTTCCGAGAGGGCTTCGACTTCAAACCCGCGGACCAGTGTGGTCAGGTCCTGATTGGAATATAAAGAGATGTTGTCGTCCATGCGTGCCTTTCACCAGATATAATCGGTTGCAAAGCGACACCCTTGCGTCTGACCGTTTTTAGAAGGTTCAGTCCGGATTTGGATTGAGGTGCGACCTACAAATATTTCAGGACCAAACCAGAGAACCTTATCAATTCGCGGAACATAGACCAGCAGAGCGTCAATTTCCTTGGCAGTATAACCCCGAGATGCGAGTCTACCGTTTCGATGATAGCTTGTCAGTTCAACAGAAATCGCCCCTTCCCCTTCGCCGCCTGTGCGATTAGCATACTTGATTTGAACTCGGAAAGGATGTCCACCTTCATCAATTATCGCGTCATAACGACAGTTGTCGGTTGTTGGCAGACTTGTTATTGCGCCGCGTTCCAGTGCGCGTTGCTGAACCTTCAAGAGAGCAAGCGAACCTTTTTGACCGGTTGTGAGTTCCATGTCGAAAAACAAGAAATGACTCCTTTTCCCCGATAGAAAAGGAGTCATTCAATTCTTGATAAAGTGTCCTCGAGCAGGCTTGAACTGCTAACCCCTTCCTCCGCAGGGAAGTACTCTATCCAATTGAGCTACGAGGACAAACTACCAGTGGTTGCAACGTAAAACAGGCGGAGGGGGCGGGATTTGAACCCGCGCTAGAGGAATAACCCCCTAGAGCCGCTTAGCAGGCGGCCGCACTAGACCTGGCTATGCGACCCCTCCAGAGATTTATGATTTCTGAGCGATGCTTGCGTTTTTTCCGGCGCAATCGAGAGTCAAAAATCAGAAATCAGTGACTTTCCGGCGGAGCAGGAAGGATTCGAACCTCCGTGCCTTTCGACCATCCGCTTTCAAGGCGGCGCCGTTTGTCCACTCCGGCACTGCTCCACTCGTACGGCATCCTCATGATTCAGCTGTGCAAACATGTGATGCCAGCGTCGAATTTGCGCCGAGTATAATAGCAGAGAGGTTTGGAATCGTCAAATAAAAACGGCTATGGGTAAATTCCGCGCAGACGCGTTGCTTCGGCAACCCGCCCGACAGCGATCATCAGGGCGGCCGTGCGCAGGTCAGTTTTTTGCCGCTCTGCGGTGGCTTTGGCGTTCAGAAATGCGTCCGTAACCACCTTGCGCACCCGAGCGCGTGTTTCATCTTCGGTCCAAAAGAACGACTGCAAGTCCTGGACCCACTCGAAATAAGAGAGCATGAGACTGGACGCGTTCGCCAGCAAATCCGGAATGAGCAGAATATTGCGGTCACGCAAAATGTCGTCCGCTTCCGGCGTTGTCGGCAGGTTTGCCGCCTCGGCAATCATTTTGGCGCGGATGCGCGGCGCATTTGTCGCGTCAATTTGATTCTCCAGCCCCGCCAATACCAGAATATCACAGGGCAGTTCCAGCAGATCCCGCTCATCGAGCGCCTCACTATTGCGAAAGCCCATGAGTGTGCCGTTTGCAACACGGTGCTGTTCGATTTCGATGGGATCGAGCGCCCTGTCAGAGATGATTGCACCCGTGACATCGCTCACGGCAATGATCTTGGCTCCCAAGTCATTCAAGAACATGGCGGCGTTGCTGCCCGTATTCCCAAACCCCTGAATCACCACAGTGGCGCCCTCCAGATTCAGTTCGGACATGCGCGCCGCCGCTTCGACGACGAGCTTGACGCCCAGACCGCCCGCCTCATCCCGCAGCGCGCTTCCGCCAATCGCCAACGGTTTGCCCGTAACCACGCTCGTCACCATTTGACCGTGATGCATCGAGTAGGTATCCATCATCCAGGCAACAATCTCGGGCGTTATGTTGACCTCGGGCACCAGAATATCGGACTGTGGTCCGATCAAGAAATCAATTTCGGTGATGAACCGGCGAGTCAAGTTTTCCAGCTCTCGCTGCGTCATGGGGCGGCCGGTGAGCTGCCCGCGCGGATCACAGACGACTCCGCCGCTTGCGCCGCCAAAGGGCACGTTCACGATTGCCGCGCGCCATGTGTTTAGCATTGCAAAGGCGCGCACCTGGTCGGGATTGACGTTTGGGTGATACCGGACGCCGCCGCGCGCGGGTCCCATATTTACGTTGTGATGCGCGCGATATCCCGCAAAGACCTGGGTCCTGCCGTTGGACATACGCACAGGAAAATTCACGGCGAGTTCGCGCTTGACGTTCCCCAAAATCACGCGCAGCGGGTCCTCGAGGTTCAGCGCATCCGCCGCGCGGTCAAACTGTGCGGATGCAACCCTCCACAAACTCGGGGTCTCTGTAGTTTGCATTGTCATTTCATGAATCGTCATGGGTTCGTTCTCCTCGTCGAGAATTAAAGGGCGAGATTAGTGATCAGAGATTAGAGACCCGGAATGGCAAGTTCACATAAACAAGCTGCAGTCGCGGGCCCCATTTGTTTATTATGGGTAAATCCCACGCAAGCGCGTCGCCTCGGCTACGCGTTCGATAGCGAGGATGTTGGCGGCGAGTCGCAGGGGAATTTTATGCGCCTGCGCGCGCTGGTTGACCGCCTGGAACGAAGCGTCCATCACCAGTTTGAGCCGGTGATTGATTTCATCCTCATTCCAAAAGAACGATTGCAGGTCCTGCACCCACTCGAAATACGAGACCGTCACGCCGCCCGCGTTGGCGAGAATGTCGGGAACAACAAAGACATTGTTTGAAAACAGAATCTCGTCCGCTTCGGGGGTCGTCGGACCATTCGCCCCTTCTGCCAATATTTTGGGGCGGATGCGCGCCGCATTATCGGCGGTAATTTGTTTTTCCAGCGCCGCCGGGACCAGAATCTCGCATGGCAGTTCAAGCAATTCGGAATTGGAGATGCGTTCGACGCCGGGATAGTCAATGACGGTGCGTGTCTTTTTCATGTGGCGGACCAGGGCGTGGGGATCAATGCCGTCCTTGTTGCAAATCCCGCCATTCACGTCGCTGATCCCGACTATTTTGCAGCCGAGATCATGCAGCATGGTCGCACTGACCGACCCGACGTTGCCAAACCCCTGCACAACGGTAGTTGCGCCATTCAAATCCAGGTTCAAAAACTTGGCTGCGGACGCCACCACAAAACTTACGCCGCGCCCCGTCGCGTCGGCGCGCCCCAACGAGCCGCCCAGTCCCAGCGGCTTGCCCGTGGTGATCGCGCTTTCGAGATGCCCGGTGTGCATTGAAATGGTGTCCATCAACCACGCCATGATCTGTTGATTCGTGTTGACATCCGGCGCGGGGATGTCGCCGTCATGCCCGATGAGGGGCGAGATCTCGGTTGCAAAGCGGCGGGTGAGATTTTCCAATTCGCGCATCGAAAGCCCGGTCGGGTCCACGACGACCCCACCTTTGGCGCCGCCAAACGGAATATTGACCACCGCGCACTTCCACGTCATCCACATGGCAAGAGCGCGCACTTCGTCGAGCGTAACATCCTGGTGATAGCGGATGCCGCCCTTGCCGGGACCCCGTGTCACGTTGTGCTGGACGCGATATCCGGTAAATGCTTTCACCGAGCCGTCGTCCATACGCACGGGAAAAGTTGTCGTCAGTTCGCGTTTCGGCACTCGCAGGACATGCCTGAGGTCGTCTTCCAAGCCCATGAACTCGGCGGCGAGGTCAAATTGCTCCTGCGCGATTTGGTACGGAGATTTTTGTTCTATTGCTGACATGTTCGGATCCATTTTGCCTTGTCACTTGAGCAAGGCGTTTAATTTTTCGGTCATGATTTCCCGCGCCAATGCGGGGTTCGCCTGACCTCGTGTTGCTTTCATCAACTGTCCGACGAGGAAATTCAATACAGTGTGCTTGCCGGACAGGTAGGACTGGACCTCTTGCGGATGGTTGTCAATTACGAGCTGTGCCGCCGCCCGGATCGGTGCGCGGTCGCTCACTTGCGCCAAACCTTTTGCCCGGATGATCGAGTCGGCATCCTGCCCGGTCGCCATCATTTCAATCAGCGCGGTCCTTGCCTGGGTGTTGCTGATCGTAGAATCGTTGACTCGTTCGACCAGCCCCGCCAGCTGCGCCGGCGCGATCTTGAGCGTCGTGATATCCCCTTCGAGCCGCGCGAAAATTTCGGACGTCAACCAGTTCGAGAGCGCTTTGGGTGAAACGTTTTTTGTGCGCCCTGCGCTCACGGCGGCATCAAAATAGTCTGCCACATTGCGCTCGGCGCTCAGCACACCTGCGTCATATGGGCTTAGCCCGAGCTCGTTCATGTAACGCGTCCTTTTGGCGGCGGGCAGCTCGGGCAAAGATGCCTCTATTTCGCTCACCCATTCGCGGGTGACGTGCAGGCGCGGCAAATCCGGTTCGGGGAAATAGCGATAATCGTGCGCCTCTTCTTTGCTGCGTTGGGGCACGGTCACTCCCCGCGATTCATCCCACCCCATTGTTTCCTGCGGCACCCGCCCCCCCGCGCGGAGAATCCCGGACTGGCGCTCGATTTCATACTCGACGGCATGATACATTGCGGTGATCGAGTTCAGGTTCTTGATTTCCGTGCGCGTTTCCGAAAGCTCGGTCGTCCCGACGGGACGGAGTGAAATGTTGGGCTCGATACGCAGCGCGCCTTTTTCCATATCGCCGGAGCAAACGCCGATATAGCGCAGAATCTGGCGCAGGGCGGTCGCGTATTCTTTGACATCCTGCGCCGAGTGCAGCTCGGGCTGGCTCACAATTTCCATCAGAGGGACGCCGCTCCGGTTCACGTCCACCAGCGAGGAACCGCCATTGTCAGCGACGTGAAACAGCTTGGCAGTGTCCTCTTCGAGATGCACGCGGCGAATCCCGATTTTCTTGACGACGCCTTTACTTGCAATTTCGAGATAGCCGTCGCGCGAGAGAGGCAGATCGTATTGCGAAATCTGGTACCCCTTCATCAAGTCGGGATACATGTAATTCTTGCGGTCGAATTTCGAATATTCGGGAATGGCGCAGTGCAGCGCGAGTGCGGTGAGAATCGTGGCTTTGACCGCCGCTTGATTGATGACAGGAAGCGCGCCCGGCATCCCCAGACAAATGGGACAGACATGCGAGTTCGGCGGCGCGCCGAACGCTTCCGCCGAACAACCACAAAACATTTTTGATTTTGTGAGGACCTGGGCATGAACTTCGAGACCAATAACGGGTTCAAATTCAATCATAACTCGCGAGGAGACAGCAGAGGATGTGGGGTGAACGACGCTGTTCATCGAGCCAATTATATCACAAGGCGCGAAACAAGCAGCAAGCCCGTTGGGACGGGCTTGCAATTAGCGTCAATTTCCATCTCTGGAATTTGGCAATAGACCAACCAACGACACGAGTCGCTCCGGATCCGTTCGTTCTGTATAGGTGAGCGAGGGTCCGAATACTTGATGCACACGTTTAGAGAAATTCAGCACCTCAACGCTCACAACACGATGCGTCTCTGGCTCAAAACGCACCCAAATCTCGTCAGCCGCTTCCTCGGCGACTGCAGGAACGGGGACCGCCACAAAATGAAACGACAGGGTGTCGTTGTTCGGGTCATAATCTACTCGAAGGGGAAATTCTTTTCCAGATTCTTCCATAATACATCTCCACGGGAATAGACGGCGTGGCTCAGATAAATCGTATTGACATAGCCGCGGCGTTCGTCTTCCTGAATGTATTTTACCACGACCACAAGATGCTTGCCTTGAAGTTGCTGGCGACCCACAAACATGCGATAAAAGACCCGTGCGCGTTTATCACGCGTGCTGGCAAAGACCAAGTCCGGGGTTTCAATGGCTGGCTAAATATCTGCTAAATAATCGCGTATTTCTGGATGCTCGACTGTCTTGGCATGCCACGTAGCGGCGGACAAAAGGACCCGATTGCCCTCATAGTCTGCCGTTTCCACCAGCCACGTCGAATCGAGATTCATTTATGCAGTCAGGATTGCGGGTGTTGCCATCAGCGGAGGTCGTTCACATTTACTCTTGAGGCGGACCTGCTTGCCCTTGTCGGAAGATTTCAAAAGGGCGCGCATGACATCCACAACGTGGTAGGTCATTTCGGCGGAACAGCGATGCGGCGTGTCGGAGAGGATGCCTTGCGCCATGTCCGCCACGCCGAGACCGCGATTGTTTTCCAGATATGGGAATTCGGCAGGCGCAGGCAGCCAATCCTTGTCGGTTTGCCTGCGAACAAGAATTTCGCCGCCAAAAGAGTTGGGGTCGGGCGCAAGGATTGACCCCTCACTGCCATAGATTTCAATGCGCGGCAGTTTGGAATGCCACACGTCGAACGAGGTTATCAGGGTCGCCAGCGCGCCGTTTTGAAATGCCAGGGTTCCCGCCACGTGCGTCGGCGTGTTGACGGGAATCGTGTGTCCATCCCCGGCGATGCGTTCCGGGAATGATGCGTGCGCCAAAGAGGCAACCCGCACGACCGGGCCAAAGAGGTTGATGAGCGCGGTCAAGTAATACGGTCCCATGTCAAACAAAGGACCCGCGCCCGGTTGATAAAAGAAATCGGGGTTGGGATGCCACTGCTCGGGACCGTGACCCAGCATGAAGGCAGTCGCGGCAACGGGGCGACCGATCGCGCCTTGGTCCAACAATTTGCGAATGGTCTGCCATGCGCCGCCCAGAAACGTGTCCGGCGCGCCGCCCACGCGCAGTTTTTTCTTTTTGGCGCGTCGTAGAATCCCCGCCGCATCCTTGCGCCGGGTTGCCAACGGTTTTTCGGAATAGACGTGTTTGCCAGATTTGAGAATTGCGCGGCTCACCCCGGCATGCGCGTCGGGGATGGTGAGGTTGACCACCAGCGAAATGTCGTCGCTGTCAAGCAAATCCTCAACACTGCGCGCGTCAAGTTTGAACTGGGCGGCGCGGGCAGCCGCGCGGGGATGGTCCAGGTCGGCGCATGCGACCAGATTGACGCTGTCAAAAGTCGGGAGGTTCTTGCAATAGATTTCGCTAATGTTGCCGCAACCAATGATGCCAACACCCAGCGGTTTGTCTGAACTTTTATTATCTGCCATGCGCCAAACCTCGCCGGGTAATGTGTTGATAGCTCTTGTCAACCGCCTGCAGCATATCGGTCGCGCAGCGGTCCAATTCGACGATCCACCATTGCGCCGTATCCTTGCTCGCCGCAGAAATGGCGTCAAAATCCAACACTCCATCACCGACCGCGGTCATGTCCCCTTCCATCGTCGCCGGTCCATCCTTGATGTGGAGCAGCGGCGCGCGCGCGCCCAATTCACGGAGCATTGCTGCGGGGGCGACCCCTGCCGTTCTTGCCCAATACACATCCACCTCAAAAAAGACGGTCGGGTCAAGAAACTCGCTCATGTGCTGGTACGCGTATTTGTCTTGTACGCGATAACATTCCGCCCAGTGATTGTGATAGCCAAAAGTCAGATTGTTACCGCGCATGATTTCATTTGCGGTATTCAGCTCGTCACAAGTTTTTTTGATGTCATCCACGGTCGCCAAATCTTCCGGCGGATACCAGGGGCAAACAACCCGTTTGACGCCAAGGATCTGCGCCGTGTCAATCGTGAGCGTGAGGTTTTCCATCAGTGGACCGTGCGAGTGCATACCGCATATTTCAAGTCCCAGCTCTCGGCACAGGTTTGCGGCTGCCGCAGCCGATTCGCCATAAAAGCCGCCAAATTCAACGCCGGAAAATCCGATCTTGGCGACACGACGCATGTTGTTCTCGAAATCCTCGGCGAGGTTGGCGCGCAAGGTATAGAGTTGAAGCCCTAGCGGTGGAGTCATATTGAGGTCCTTGGGTGCGCAAGTCCGACAAATTGGAGATTTGTCAGCGCGAAAAATAGGCGATTTGTTTTATCTCGTCGCTTTTACAAGATGTTCGATCCGTTCCAGCGCTTCTTCGATGTTTTCCATCGAATTGCAGTACGACATGCGCACAAAGCCCGCGCCGCTTTCGCCAAATGCATCACCGGGAACGGCGGCGACATGCTGCTCCATCAACAGTTTTTCCGAAAACTCGTTACTCGTCAATCCCGTCGGACGCACGTCAGGGAACACATAAAAAGCCCCGCGCGGTTCAAAGGTCGGCAAACCGATCGTGTTCAACCCGGCAAGGATTGTTTGTCGGCGCAGGTCATATTCGTTCACCATGTCGCGCACATCCTGCTCGCCATGCTGCAACGCCTCCAGCGCCGCGTGTTGTGCCATAGTGGGCGCGGACATGATGGCGTATTGATGCACTTTGCGAATCGCGCCGAGGATTTCGGGATTGGCGCAGACATAACCAACTCGCCAGCCCGTCATCGCATAGCTCTTGGAAAAACCGCCCAGCAGCACAGTGCGGTCCTGCATGCCGGGAAGGGACGCGAAATTGATATGCTCCACGCCATAGACCAGGCGGTCATAAATTTCGTCCGAAAGCACCAAGAGATCATATTTTTCTGCCAACGCAGCAATCTCCAACAGACGCTTTTTGGTCATGACCGCGCCGGTCGGGTTGTTGGGATAGCCGATGAAAATCATCTTGGTTTTGGGTGTGATGTATTTTTCGATTTCCTCGGCGGTCACCTCGAATCCGTCCCGGACCCGCGTCGGCACGACCACGGGCGCGCCACCCGCCAACACTACGCTCGGCTTGTATGCGACAAAACACGGCTCGACGACCAGCACCTCGTCACCGGGATCAACCAACGCCAGCATCGCGCACTGGAGCGCCTCCGAAACGCCGACTGTGATCAACACTTGGTTTTCGGGGTTGTAGCGCACGCCATACAATTCCGCCAGTTTGTCGGCAACAGCGGTCCTGAGCTCGATGGTGCCGCTGTTGGAGGTATAGTGTGTGTCTCCATCTATAATGGACCGGATTGCCGCATCCGAAATGTGGCGGGGGGTGACAAAGTCCGGCTCGCCAATGCCGAGCGAGATTACGTCCTTCATCGTGGCGGCAATATCGAAAAACCGGCGAATGCCGGAAGGGGGAATGGAAGTTATCTTTTGAGATAAGCGGGACCTGGACATGAAATCACCTGTGATGGAGGATGGATGACGAAATCGGGATGCGTCCGGGTTTTTATTCGGCAAAGTCAATCTCGGACGAATCGCCTACATTCAATCGCTCGAATGCGCCATGCACGCGCGCATTCGAGCCGACGAGCGACCATTCCAACATTGCATTGGATACCTGCGCCTCCTGGCTGATGATACAGTCGCGCAGAATCGAGTCCTCGATGACCGCGCCTTCCGAAATCGAAACGTTGGGTCCGACAATCGAACGGCGCACCAGCGCGCCCCTGGCAATGTGCACCGGCGGAATGATGTGCGACGCCTCGGACTCGCCCACGGCGACGCCGTTTTTAGCCAAAAGGTAGCGGTTGGTATGTAACAGGGCTTCGCGGGTGCCGCAGTCCTCCCACACTGAAATCGGTTCCGCTTCGAGCCGCGCGCCCTGTTCGATCATGCGCTGCATGGCATCGGCGAGATAGAATTCGCCTTTGGTCTGGATATTGTTGACGATAATGTCATCAATCGCCTGCATCAATTTTTGCCATGCCCTGAAATAATATACGCCGACGACTGCGAGATTCGAGACCGGCGTTTGTGGTTTTTCGACAAAGCGCGTGACAAAGCCATTGTCCAATGTGACCACCCCAAAGCGACGGGGGTCGGAGACCTGGTGACAATAGATCAATCCGTCGGACTTGACCCGCTGCAGACGCGTCCAGTCCGTCTCCCAAATCGTATCGCCAAAAATAATCAGCACGTCCTGATTGATATAGTCACGAGCGAGATTGATGGCATGTGCCTGCCCGCGCATTTCTTCCTGGAATACAAAGCGCGAGTTCAGGCGCCGATAATTATCGGCGACGAATTTTTCGATTTGTTCGCCGAGATACCCGACGATAAAAATGATCTCGTCGAATTGCAGCTCTGCCATCCCGTCCAGAATGTGGGCGAGCACGGGTTTGCCTGCGACATTGACGAGCGGTTTGGGGCGGCTGTAGGTGTGAGGTCTAAGACGGGTGCCAAGACCCGCCAACAAGATTACTGCTTTCAAGAATGACTCCTCATCGAGTGCGATTGGCTTGACTTGCCTTGCACAATAATAACAAACTCACCCTTGAATGGGTGATTGACAAAATGTTTGATGATTTCACCCAACGTGCCGCGCACGAAATGCTCGGTCGGCATGGTGAGATCGCAGGCGACGGCGGCGCGGCGCGTTTCGCCAAACGCTTTGCCAAGCGCGGGGAGCAGCGCCGCGAGCCGGTATGGCGCGTCGAGCAAGATCAGCGTCTCGGGCAGTTCGCGCAGATTCTGGAGCGCAGCCGCGCGTTCGTCCTTTTTCTGCGGCAACCGTCCGATAAAGCGAAAACGCGGCGCGGGGATGCCGCTTGCGACAAGCGCAGCGAGAATCGCGGACGCGCCGGGAATCGGCTCGACGCGAATATTCTCGCGAAGGACCGCCCGGACCAATTCAGCGCCGGGGTCCTGCACTAACGGTGTGCCGTGATCCGAGATCAATGCCAAAGCTCGCCCCTGTCGGAGCAGCCCAAGCAACTCGTCGAGCTGTGCCGCCCCGGAATGCTCGTTCCATTCCAGGAGCGGCTTGTCAATTTGAAAATGTGTTAAAAGCGTCGAACCGGCGCGCCGTTCTTCGCACACTATTGCGTCACACTCGCCCAGCACGCGCCGCGCGCGCAGGGTCAGGTCCGCATAGTTTCCGATGGGCGTCGCGACAATGTACAGAGCAGCTTGTTTCACAACGTCGCGCGATTGTATCCCCACAATGGGGGCATGTCAACCAAAATGAATGTGTCATTTCGCATCGCTTGCCGATTTTGCGCGATGATGTTATGCTTTTGCCGAAATGCCCGCTCAAGCGCTGTATCTCAAGTATCGCCCCCAATCGTTTGACGATGTGCAGGGGCAAGAGCATATCACCACCACGCTCAAGAACGCCCTGGCGCTCAATCGGATTGCACACGCCTATCTGTTTACAGGGACCCGCGGCACCGGCAAGACTTCGACGGCGCGCATTCTCGCCAAAGCAGTCAACTGTCTCGACCCCGATGTGGGCAAGCATCCCTGCAACCAGTGCGCGATTTGCCGCGCCATCAATCAAGAGCGGCTGCTCGACCTCGTCGAAATTGATGCGGCATCGAATACGGGTGTGGACAATATTCGTGACTTGCGGGACAAGGTGGATTTTCGCCCCAATGAAGCGCGGTTCAAGGTGTATATCATTGACGAAGCACATATGCTTTCCAATGCCGCGTTCAATGCCCTGCTCAAGACACTCGAAGAGCCGCCGCCGCACGTTATTTTTGTCCTTGCCACCACCGAAGTCAACCGTGTGCCCGCGACCATTACCTCGCGCTGTCAGCGGTTTGATTTCAAACGCGCCTCGCTCAAGGAATTGATGGGCGAGCTGGGCGAGATTGCCAAAAAAGAGGGTATGGATTTGGAACCCGCCGCGTTGGAACTGATCGCGCGACAGGCGAACGGCAGTTTCCGTGACGGGACGAGTCTGCTCGACCAACTGACGGCGTACAGCGGCGACACGATCACGCTCAAGCACGTGCAGGTGCTGCTGGGCGCGGCTTCGCGCGAGAATATCCACGCCATTGTCTCGGGGCTTGTGTCGCGGGATGTGGGGCGCGGGATTGCGGCGCTTGACGAGGCGGTGGATGCGGGCGCGGACCCACGTCAGGTGGCGCGGGATGTGATCGAATACTTGCGCGGTGTCATGTTGTTTGCCGTCAACAGCGATTCCATGCTGAATGTAGGTGAAGAGGTCCAAGTCGAAATGCGCTCCCTGGCAGCACAGTTTAATGCGGAACAGGCAGCCCGGGCGATTCGACTCTTTTCACAGGCGGCGCTGGAACTGCGTCACAGCGCCAGTCCCACACTGCCGCTCGAAATGGCGCTCATCGAAGCGATGCACGATCCCGCCCCCGCATATGCGGCTGTTTCAGCTCCACAGACGCGCGCCGCGCCCGCCGCGTCGTCCAACCCGTTTGTGTCGAACGCCCCGGCTGCGCCGAAAAGGGCGGAACCGTCATTTACGCGCGTGGCGACTCCAGAAAAGAAAAAAGGAACGTCCGCCCGTCCCGCGCCCGAACCCGAAGAGGTCGTTGGCGGTTTATCGCTCGCGGCGATCAAAGGGAGCTGGAATGATATTATTGTGCGGTTTCAAAAAGGAAACAAGTCCTCCGCCGCGCTCTTGCGTGACGCCGAGCCGTTGGCTCTTGAAAAGGGTGAGCTGACTGTCGGCTTTTTCTATCCCTTGCACCAAGACCGTTTCAAGAATGACAAGAATGCAGTGCCGCAGCTGAGCAAACTATTGAGCGCGATGTTTGGCGCGCCCGTGCAGATCAAGTGTATCGTTTCACCCAAGCGCGCGAAAATGCAGGCGGCGCAGGATGATCCGCTGATTCGCGCGGGGATGAATTTGGGCGGCAAAGTTTCAGATATTATAGATAATGATTCGGAAGAGGAGTAGAGATACATGAGCAAAAACAAGAGTTTTGGCAAACCGGGCGGGGGCATGGGTGGATTCAATCCCGCCGCACTGCAAAAACAGGTCGAAGAATTGCAGAAAAAGATGCTGGAAACGCAGCAGCAGCTTGAAAACGAATTCACCACCGCTACGGTCGGCGGGGGTATGGTGACCGTGACCATGAACGGGCATCAAAAGATCACTGCAATCAAGGTCAGCGCCGATGCCATCAAAGAGTCGGCGGATGATCCCACGCTGCTCGAGGATTTGATCATGTCGGCAGTGAACGAGTGTCACGAACGCTCGCAAACGATGGCGTCAGAGCGCATGAGAGCTGTCACTGGCGGACTCGGCGCGGGTTTCCCCGGTCTGGGTTAGGTCCATCATTGGTATCAAGCGTGGCACAAGTCAGATGCCGCGCTCTGCCACCCTTTTTTTTGCCGTGGAAACGCCCGCCTTCTCCCTCGCCGATAACGAGCGGTTCCTGATAACGGCGTTACTCGACGATTCCAGCAGCCGCGCGCGCCGACGGGCGCGCATCCTCCTCGATTCAGCCGATGGCAAGGACCCCGCGCACATTGCGCGCGCCCTGAACACCCGCACACGCTCGATTCGTCACACCCTTGCTCGATTTGATGAAAAGCGCTTGAACGCTTTTTCTTTTGCCGCGCTCAGGCGCGCCCAAACCGCCGGCACAGCTCCGAACGTATCCCCACAGGAGGGGATAGGCGCAAATTCGACGATGCGTGAGGCGGCGCGCCTTGTGATCAAGGAACAATATTTCAAATTGAATCAGGCAGAAGAGGATGTCCGCGCGACTCGGGACAGCGAGGCGGTCCACGATATGCGCGTGGCGTCCCGGCGACTCAACTCGGCTTTTCGTCTTTTTCGCAGTTATCTTGCCGCCAAACGCGCCAGGCGTCTGCGAAAAGACCTGGAAGAGCTGCGCGATGTGTTGGGACACATTCGTAATCTGGATGTGTTGATTGGGGATCTGGACGTATATCGCTCGTCCGCCGTCGAGCGGGACCAGTTCCGGCTCGGGGAACTCGCCGCCGCGTGGCAGGCGGACCGCACCGCAGGTCACGGCAAACTCGTGCAGTATCTCGACAGCGCGCGAGCAGCCGAGTGGAAAACGCGTATGGGTATCTTGCTGGAGGATGACAACGCGAGTTCCTCGCCACGCGTGATCGAGGTGTTGCCCGCTTTGGTGTGGCAAGAGTATGGCACCGTCCGCGCATGTGGGTCGAACGTCAGGGATGCGACGCTCGAACAACTCCACGCGCTGCGTATCTCGATCAAACGTCTTCGCTACACGCTGGAATTTTTCCGTGAGCCGCTGGCGCAGGGGATGCGACTGCCGTTTGATGAGGCAAAAACTCGCATCACCGAATCTCTGATAAAACCCCTCGTCGCGCTGCAAGACCAACTCGGCGCGATTCAGGATGCGGTCGTCGCGGGACAGGCGTTGACGGATTTTCTTGGCGCACAGGCGGACACCGCCAAAGCGCAAGGGGAGGCCGCGCCCGATTTTCGCCCGATTGCGGCATATCACTCTTTTCTGCAAGCGCGCATTTCTGAGCTACGAATGGATGTGCCCGCAAAGTGGGCGGCGATAGCGGAGGCGCGCTATCGCAGGCGACTAGCCCAGGCGGTCGCGTCAATCTGATCCTTGAAAATTTCGCCCGATGCAGGTGGCTAAAACCGTTCACCCTGTCTGAATGTCCCGGGTTGGCTCTCCATGTCCGAGTTCAACTACAAGTGGGAATTTGACACTCTGGCACCGCCGGAAGCGATGTGGACGCGCGTGGCGGACACGAACCGCTTTAATCGCGACACAGGCGTACCCGCATTGACCCCCGGCGTCATCAGACAGCACGGCGCCGACCGCCATTTGGGGTTTCGCTTTTTGGGGATTCCGGTGGAATGGGACGAAGAGCCGTTCGAATGGACGCGCCCTTTTCGGTATGGCGTCATCCGGCGATACACACGCGGTCCGCTGCGAGAGCTGGTTATCCGCGTCGAATTGCAGCGACGCGAAAACGGCGGCGCTCGCATCATTTACAGCGCGCGGGCGACGCCGCGCAATTTTCTGGGCGCACTGGCGATTCCCGTTCAAATCGGTCTCTTGACGCGTCGCGGCATCGAGCAAGCCGTGCGACGCTATGACAAGGAACTGACTGCGGGGTCCCCGACGCACGTCACGGCGGACTCTCTCGCGCTCACCCCCGGCGCGCGCCCGCGTCTGGATGCGGCGCGCACAAACCTTGTCGCGCAAGGGTTTTCACCTGCGCTCATTGACCTCCTGTTCGAGCACATTACCTATGCGGACGAGTTGGAGCTCGCGCGCATCCGTCCGTACCGGCTGGCGGACGCATGGGGCGCGGCGCGACGCGAGGTGTTGGAATTGTGTTTACATGCCACGCGTCAGGGGATTCTGGACCTCGAATGGGATTTGCTCTGCCCGCTGTGTCGGGGACCAAGCACGCAGCTCGAATCGCTGAACGCGGTCCAAAAAGATGTCCATTGTGATTCGTGCAATATTGATTACAGGGTGAACTTTGACCGCTCGGTCGAATTGTCTTTTCTGCCGAATCCCGCGGTGCGTTCGATCAACCGGCGCGTGTATTGCGTTGGTGGTCCGCAAGTAACACCGCATATTTTCGCTCAGCATCACCTTCCGCCGCGCACACAGGCGACAATCGCCATCCCACTCGAAGCGGGGCGCTATCGCGTCCGGACCCCACAAAAACGCGGCGGACAGTTTCTGGATGCCGACCCGCAAGGAGCGCCCGAAGCTATGTTGCGCGCGGATGAGGACGATTGGAGCGACCGCGAGCCGCACGTCAATCTGGAACCGCACCTGACGTTCGAAAACGCGACAGCTCAGGACCAGTTGTTTATCCTCGAACGCTGGGCGTGGAGCGATGACTCGGTCACGGCGGCGGATGTGATCGCGCTGCAGGCGTTTCGCGATTTGTTTGCCGACGAGGCGCTGCGCGCGGGCGAGCAGTTTTCCGTCGGCTCGCTCACGCTGGTCTTTACCGACCTGAAGCGCTCGACCGAAATGTATCGCGAAATCGGCGATGCGCCCGCGTTCGGACGGGTGTTGAATCATTTTGAGGTGATCCGCAACGCTGTGCAAAGAGAGGATGGGGCGGTCGTCAAAACCATGGGGGATGCGGTTATGGTGGTCTTTCGCCGTCCAGTCAATGCGCTGCGCGCCATGTACTCTGCACAGCGCGCTCTGGAAAATCCCGCCAACAGGGTCGCGCCGCTCTTGCTCAAAGTGGGCATCCACACCGGCACTTGCATCGCAGTGAACCTGAATAATCGGCTGGACTATTTTGGCTCGACAGTCAATATTACGGCGCGCATTGCCGGAGTGTCTGATGGGACGGACATTCTGGTATCGGACGCGTTTTGGAATGATTCCGAGGTGCTGAAATGGATAAGCAGTCAGACAGAGCTGCAGGCAACCTCTTTCGAGACCCGCCTGCGCGGTTTTCAAGAGCTCACCCGTCTGTGGCGCATCAGCCAACACACGTCTGATACCGCGCCTCAGAACAAAACTCCGCCTAACCTTGCCAATGATTTTTAACAATGCTACACTCCACCGCGTCTCAAAAATGCTCTGACTCGAGAATATTCGTCGAATTTTCGAGCAAGAGCGTCATGGAGTCTTTTTGGAAATCCATTTTTGAGATGTGTTGTCGTAAATCTGACAGGGGCACCTGTTAAAACGATTCGAGGACTGGCACATGGATACGACCCCGCGTTCTGTCACGCGTTTGATCGAGGAATTTCACCGCCTGCCCGGTATAGGACCCAAGACGGCGCAGCGCCTGACCTTTTATTTGCTGCGGACTTCAAAAACCCAGGTCGAGTCGCTGTCTGACGCGATCCGCGACCTGCGCGAGCAAATTACGACCTGCGCCCTTTGTCAAAACATTGCCGAGTCAAACCCGTGCAATGTATGCCGCGACGAGACGCGCGACCGCTCCATGATTTGTGTGATCGAGGAACCGCTTGACCTGGTCGCAATCGAGCGCACGCGCGAGTACAAGGGGTTGTATCACGTCCTGCACGGAGCGATTTCACCCGTCGAAGGCATCGGTCCCGAAGACTTGCGGATCAAGGAGCTGCTGGACCGCTTGCGCGATGGGCGTGTGACCGAAGTGCTGCTCGCCACGAATCCGAATCTGGAAGGCGAGGCGACCGCCATGTATCTTGAACGTCTCATCAAGCCGCTCGGCATTCGCATGACGCGGCTGGCGCGCGGCTTGCCCGTCGGAGGCGATTTGGAATATGCGGACGAGGTGACGCTGACGCGTGCCTTGGAGGGAAGACGAGAGGTCTGAATATGATGGAAATTACCATTCGTGTGCCCGATGAATTGGGCAAGCGGTTGGAGCTCGTTCAGGAACGGCTGCCGGAATTGCTAGAGCGAGCTCTCGCCGAAGAAATCCGCGACAATACTGGCATCGTTGCCGACGAAGAAGAGATAATCGAAACCCTAACCGGGAATCCATCCCCCCGGCAAGTCCTCGACCTGCGAGCATCCGACACGCTTCAGGCGCGAATGAGTGAATTACTCGAACGCAGTAAACAAGAAGAGTTATCACGCGCCGAAGAAATCGAAATGGAGCGGTATTTGACGCTCGAACATTTGGTGCGCCTTGCCAAGGCACACGCCTATCAGCAGCTCGCCAAAGCGGAATGAGCCGCACACCCATCCCTTCCACGCTGCGCCACGCTGTCATGGAACGCGCGCTGAATCGCTGCGAGTATTGCTTGTATCCGCAGAATGCTTCGTTCCTGGCTTTTGAGATTGAACACATTATTTCCGAAAAGCATGGCGGCACGAGTGAGTTCGACAACCTTGCGCTCGCCTGTCCTTTTTGCAATCGGTATAAAGGGACTGACCTTGGCTCAATTGATCCCCAAACCGGCCAACTAACTGCGTTTTTTAATCCGCGAAAGCACACCTGGGCAGAACATTTCAAATTCGATAGCGCGGCTCTAGCAGGACTTTCGCCTGAAGGGCGAGTGACAATCTTGATTCTACAAATGAACCATCCGGATCGGATTTTAGAACGGGAACGGTTGGTGTTGGCAGGTCAGTACCTATAGCCAACAATTTTAGCGTTACTAGAGTGGTTTGGTTTTCTGGAGGTCACATGCATTGCAAAATATCTCGCCTTTTTGTTTGTGGGTTGTTGCTCGCAACCATTGCCTTGTTCCAAGCTCCGCAGCCCGCGCGGGCGCAATTGCCCTCGGCGGACGCTTCGGACTTGGTCTATTCGACTTTTTTGGGTGGTGAGAGCGCCGATATGGTCAATGATCTTGCACTGGATAGCGACGGCAACGCGTATGTTGGAGGACTGACCTGCACCGATGAGTTCTTGACAATTTTTGATCCCATTCATCCCGAAATCATTGGCTGCGATCCGTTCGTCGCCAAGTTTGATACGAATGGGGCACTCGTCTTTGCAACAGCACTGGGTGGCACAGAAACGAATGGCGGCGATGGTTTTGCCGAATATGTGTCCAGCATCGTCCTTGATACAGAGCGAAATATTTACGTAACCGGCTCGACGAATGCGCCGGACTTTCCGACTACACCAAATGCGTTTGATTCAGATTCGACAGAGTACCGCGGCAAAGCATTTGTCGCCAAGTTTGATAGTCAAGGCAGGGTGGTCTATTCGACTTATTTGGGTGGGCACGAGGAGATCAATGCGTACGACGTGGGAAAGGACATCGTCACCAATGCGAGCGGACAGGCATTTGTCACGGGGTATACGCGCTCGGCGGATTTTCCAACAACCGAAAATGCATACGACAAAACATTTGCCGCCGGAAATGGAGGAGACGCATTCCTCGCTCAGCTGAATGACGATGGCTCGGATTTGATCTATAGCACTTTTTTGGGGCGGCGCGCCTCCGACACCGGCAGCGGCATCGCGTTGGATGGCAATGGTGACGTAATCATCGCAGGACAGACAGAGTCGCGGCAGTTTCCAACCACTCCGGGAGCATTTCAGCGCGAGTTTCATGAATGTGCCAACGGGTACTGTCCCGAAGGCTTTGTGGCGAAATTCTCAGCCACGACGGGCGATCTCGTTTTTTCTACGCTCTTTGGTGGGAACGGACGAGAAGCGTCAAGTGCGCTCGCCATTGACGATCTGGGCGCTGTCTATGTGACGGGGCAAACGGATTCACTCAACTTTCCGGTAACAAAGGGAGCATACGATACTACACTCAATGACAAAGGACCTTATGGCGGGGATGCATTTGTCTTGAAGTTGAAAGCAGATGGCTCTGCCCTCGAATACGCAACGCTTTTGGGAGGCAGGAACTATGAAGCGGGCCTGGGGATTGCCGTTGACGACAAGGGCGCGGCGCACGTTGTCGGATATACCACCTCGAAAAATTTTCCGACTACGCGCGGGGCATTTGATCGCAGGTGCAACAAACCATGCGCGTATCTGTTGGACGCCTTTTTTGTAAAGCTGAACCCGCGCGGCACCAATCTGCGCTACGGGACCTTTCTTGGTGGTACCGGCTATGATAGAGTACATGTCGCGCGAGGAGATCCTGATCACGACGCTGCTTCCGGCATTGTACTGGATGCACAGGGTATTGCGCACATCGTCGGCAGCACCAAATCCACACAGTTTCCGACGACGCCGGACGCCTACGATAAAACGTTGGGCAGCTTTCAAGACGGTTTTTTCTTGAAAATCAAACCCAAATTTCGGAAATGAAGATCAGACATTGTCTATGTACGCGCGCCGCGCTTTGGCGATAATGAAAATTCGCTCCGGACGGATGCTGTAAGTGGAAATTTAGTTTGCCATAAAGAAATCGGACAGCTGCAGCCGTCCGATTTCTTTATGGCTCGAACACAATGCCCGCCGTTCCGCCCAGAATCGCGCGCTCGTCGTTAAAATCGAGCAGCCGCAATTCATAGCGCACGGCGATCCGCTCGCGCAAGTGTCCCTGCCAGACAACCGAATCAAAACGCTCGCGGAACGGAATCTGGTCCAGATTCTGGAACCTAGCGCCTCCTGTGTCAGCGCCCTCGAATGTCACATTCGTGCCCGGAATCGTCGTGTTTTTGTTTACGACATAGGTGAGGGGGATCGTGAACGTCGCCATCGGATTCGCCATTATGTCACCGGGCGTCGGGTTTGGCTCCTGGACGACAATCCGAATCGTGCCTGCCAAATTCATCGAGGACTCGTCATACGTCACCACGCGCAAATTCAGGTCCACCAGCGAAAACAAGACCAGCGCGCCCGTCCATTTGACCGAATCTGCCGTTGATTTTAATCCTTGCAGTCCATCAATCATGACGACCGCGCGTCCATCCGGCGCTTTGCCCTGATAGACAATGCCCGTGCCCGCCAATTGTCCGCCCACTTTGACGTTCAGTGTCACCGCACCCTCAAACGTAATTTGCCGTTCAGGAGTGGCGGAACCACCAAGACCACCAACGATTGGCAAATTACCGCAGCCCGCCAGCGCAACGAGCCACGTCAAGAACGGAACAATGCTCGCGAGGCGAGCAAGTTGGCAGCCGATTCGACCCTTCATGTTTTGCGAGTGTAAAGCGGAATAATGCTCGTGTCAACGTGGTGAGGAGGGATTCTCCGTTTGCCCCATGTCGCGTTCCTCATATAATTTCTTGCTATGTCTCGTGCGTTCTTGTATCTCACCGTTTTTGCGGCGGGCTTTGCTTCGCTCGGCATTGAGCTCGCCGCTTCGCGACTGCTCGCGCCATTTTTTGGCACTTCCCTGCTCATTTGGGCAAATGTGATTGGTGTGATGCTGCTGTATCTTAGCGTGGGTTATTGGTTGGGTGGGAAATGGGCTGACCGCGACCCGCGACCCCGCACTATGTTTCTGGTGATCGGCATTGCCGGTTTGACAATCGGTATTCTACCTCTCATCGCTGCGCCGCTCTTGTCGCTCGCCGTTCCTGCGCTCGCCCAATTCAATGCCGAGCTTGGACTCGTTTCTTTTTTGTCCGTCGTCGTGCTCTTTGCCATCCCCGTCACGCTTTTGGGCTGTGTCCCACCCTTTGCGCTCCGTCTCGGCACTCGCACGGTTGCGCATGTTGGCTCAACGGGCGGCGGGCTGTATGCCCTCTCCACCATCGGCTCGATTTTGGGCGTCTATGTCACCGTGTTCTTGATGATTCCCGGCATCGGCACGCGTCTCACATTTGTCGTCTTGGCAGCGGAACTGCTGATCGTTGCTGTGATTGGTTTGCTCGTTGTGCGCGCGACTCGTCCGGCACTTGTCATAACCGGTGCGCTCGTCGCGATGCTGGCGCTCGGATTCGCGCAGCGCGGCGGCATCAAACCGCTGCCGAATGTGGTTTATGAAGCGGAATCGCCCTATAATTTCATTCAGGTGATTCAAGAGGACAAGATGCGTTTGCTCACTGTGAATGAGGGACAGGCGTACCAGTCGGTGTATTATCCAAACACCCTGCGGCTGGGCGGGTATTGGGACCTTTTTCTAGTCACGCCGTATTTGACCGATGCCGCGCCGCCGAGATCTCTCCTGGTCGTGGGACTTGCCGCGGGGACTGTTACGAAACAATTCGCGCAGGCGTATCCGAACATTCACATGGACGGCATCGAGATTGATCCCGAAATCGTGCGCGTCGGGCGCGAGTTGTTTGAAATGAACGAGCCCAATCTGAACGTCATTGTGGACGATGGGCGCGCTGCGCTGCGGAAAACGGACGCGCGTTATGATGTGATTATCGTAGATGCCTACCGTCAGCCGTATGTGCCGTTTCACCTGGCGACGGTCGAGTATTACTGGGAGCTGGCACAGCACCTCACCGAACGCGGCGTAATCGCGGTCAATGCGGCGCGCACACCTGACGATACGCGGCTTGTCAATGCGCTCGCCGCCACACTGCGCGAGATATTTCCTACCGTCCTCTTGATGGACTATCCGAACGATACGAATACAATCATTCTCGCCTCGCCGCAAGATATCCCACTTGACGATTACCGGGCGCGCCTCACCGCGCTCGACAATCCCGGGTTGGTCGAAATTGCGACGATTGCCGAATCCAACGTCCGCGTATTTGACGGCAGCGGGCTGGTTTTTACCGATGACAGATCCGCCGTCGAGAATCTGATCCATTCGATCATTTTTGATGCAACTTTAGGAGCGCCAGTCCAATGAATCCCCTCTCCCCGCGTGCAGTCAGCTTTTTGCAGTGGGCAATCACACTGCTCATGCCTTTTGTCCTGATCATCGGCAGTTTGTATATTTTCATGTCACCGCAATTTATCGAGTGGCAGTATTCGCGCCCCGATTTTCCTCCCGCCCAATTGTTTACACCCGAACAGCGCGAGTATAACGCGGTGCAGACTGTCCTGTATACGCGCGGGCAAATCACCGAGCAGGAACTCGTTGATCTGGGCGTCTATAACGAGCGCGAAATAAAGCATTTGGTGGATGTTTACAAGGTCTCGCGCCCGATGTTTGTGTTCGAACCGGTCGCCGTTATTTTCATCCTCGGCGCGTTTTTGCTGCTGTGGCGCGAACCCGCGACCCGTGTCAATGCGGGGCGAGCGTTATTTTACGGCGGCATATTTACCTTTATTTTGATCGGCGTCATCGGACTTTTTTCGCTCATCGCTTTTGACTCGTTTTTTGTGACCTTTCACCGCATCTTTTTCGAAGGGGATACGTGGCTTTTTAATTATACCGATTCGCTCATCCAGTTCTATCCCGTCGAGTTTTGGATGACGGCGGTTTATGGGATTGCCGTCTTTGTCCTGCTCGCCGCAATCCTGGTGACTGCATTGGGCGGCTATTTGATGCGCCGGGCACAAGCGTAACACCTCGCGCCCGAGATTAAAAAGCCGTGTACCCCTGTCTGTTGCGGGGGTACACGGCTTGTGCTTTTTCCCAATTCTCCCGACTGCGCGAGGGAGACGGTCTATGGCAGGTCGGTCTCTGTCGGCTCGGGTGTCGCGGTGGCGGGGACGCAGGGGCTGCCCTTTAAAAAGTCATCTAGTCCGATGGCGAGGGCGCGCGCCATTTCGTCCTGGTTGTTGACAAGGAATTCGCGGTCCCACCCGAGAAAGCCCAGCTCGATGATCGCCGCCGGAGTGGTCGGGTCAATTTTGCGAAAGGCGTGATATGCCGTCATGTCAACCGTGATCGTGTTGGCGTTGAACGGTTTGTTGTATTTCAACGCGACCTTGTCATAGCTGCGCGTCAGGCAGACCACCAGCCGTGAATCTTCCTGCTCGTTATTGCTCGGCTCGGCATGAGCGATCTTGTAACCCGTGGCATAGGCATAGTCTGCGCCTACGAGACAGGAATCGGCGTGAATCGAGAGAAAAACGCGCGGCTTGAATTGAGGTTCTTTTTGATACAGCGGGTCAAATTCCTGCAGCAGCACGGCGTGATACCCGCGTCCTCGAATAATGTCGAGCGTTTTGTCGGCTACGCTCTTGGTAATGTCCACTTCACGCAAGCCATCGGGACAGACTGCGCCGCTGTCGGGCACCGTGGGTGCGCCGTCGGTCGCTTCCGCCGCCCAATGCCCCGCCACAATCGCGACTTCGGGGATTGTGGGTGTGGAGGTAAAGGTGGGGGCAGCGGTCGGAAAGACCTGCGGGAGCGCGGGAATTTGGAGAATAGGAGCGCGGGTCGGCACAAGCGTGGCATTTGGATCGGGAGTCACATCGGAGGGGGGGGCAGGAGGCGTGGGCTGCAGATTGAGCAGAACAAAGACGCCCATTCCGACCATACCCAAAAACGCCAAATATTTGACAAACCGGAAAGGACTCGCTTTGTTGCGTCTGCGGCGCGCGGTGCGCGATGCAGATGCAGCATCGTCTGCAGAATGCGCGTTCGTCGCCCGCGCGCGCGCAGTCCGTCGCGGCGTCGAGGGCGTACCAGCACCGACGTTACGCTGTTTGCGCCGTTTGTTGGTTCGGCGCGGCAGTGGTTTGAAATCCGACGGATCTTGTGACATTTGATGGGGTCGTGGCGTTCAATTGAATGCCCTTGCTGCACACTTTGCAAAACAACGTCTCTGCAGATTAACGTCCCTGTGTGGGATTATCGCCGCACGCGCGCATCGCCCACACGGCGCGTAATGTGACGCGCGTCCAGATATTCCAAAAAGGCGATGGCATACTTGCGACTCGTCCCAAACCGATCGCGCAGCTGCGCGGCGGTGATTTCGGGTTCTGTCTCGAGCGTTTCCAAAACCCACGTCTGCATTTTTGCCACAGCATCGGGCGAAAACAAAATCGTGGGCGCAACGCGTTCCAGCATGCCCTGCTCGATCAGCGCATAGAGCGTCTCGGCGCCGACGGCAGCTTCCGCGTCCGCCAGCGCGGGCGGATTGTATGGCGCGTCCGCAAACTGTTTCAAGAGCGCATCAATCCCGGTCTGCACCGCCGCATCAAAAATGATGCGATGATCCGCCAGCGCAACTTGCTTGTCGGTTGCGCGCACCATGCCCTCGGCAACGGTTTTGGCAAGTGTCCCTTCAAACGCGCGCGGCGTCATCCTTAATCGGCTCTGGAGTTCGATGCGCGACATGCCGCCGCGCATCGGGTATTGTTTGTGAAATGCAGCCAGTTCGCCGGTCAATCGTTCGCGCCAGCGGCTCCAAACGCCGGGCGTGAGATACAACACTCGGCGCGAGTCAGCCAACTCCAGCAGTTGTCCCTCCATCGTCAATTGGGCGAGCGCCGATTGCGTTGTCGCCTCGTCCGTGCCAACGGCGTTGGCAATTTCCTTGCGCTCTGATGCCGGATGCGTTTCTACATAATGCAAAATCAGGTCCGCAGGTGTGCCCTGGAGCGCGCGGGCGAGGCGCTCCACCACATCGGGACGATTTCGGCGATGTCGGGCGACAGGGTTGGGCGCAACAATCACGCCACCGCCGACCGTGATATTGGGTGACGGATAGCGCAAAATAAAGCGGTCGCCTTGCGCCGCAGTGACCGGCGCGGCAAGAATCAATTGCGCCCAACCCCGACTGCCCGGCGTCAGCGTATCCCCTTCCAGCAATCTCACGCGCGCGAGGACCTGGGCGGTGTGCAAAAAGAATTCGACTTGTTGGCTGTGCGTCAACGGCTTGGGCGCAGAAGCAAGCCATTCGATGCGCGCATCGAGCATGGTCGTCGGCTTGTAAGTGTCGGGGTAAACGATCACATCCCCGCGCGCCAATTCGTCGGTTGACACGTTCGCCAGGTTCAACGCTGTGCGACCGCCCACCGGCGCGAGTTCTATTTTGTGTTTGTGTGTCTGCAATCCGCGGATGCGCGAACGCAGACCGCGCGGGCTGATTTCAACCACGTCGCCCACGCGCAGCGTGCCGTCGGTCAGTGTGCCCGTGACCACAGTGCCGAAACCGCTCATGGTAAAGACGCGGTCCACCGGCAAGCGCGGGCGGTTGTGATCGGCTTTGCCCGAAACATGTGCCAGCGCGCGTTCCAGCGCCAGTTGGAGTTGCTTTAACCCCTGCCCGGTCCGCGCGGACAGAGGGATTATTTCGGCATCCTCAAGGACGGTTCCCCGCAGCGCGCTGCGAATCTCACTTTGCACGAGGTCGAGCCATCCCGCTTCAAAGGGCATGTCTATTTTGGTCAGCGCCACCACGCCGCCGCCGATCTTGAGCAAGTCGAGGATTGCGAGATGCTCGCGTGTTTGCGGCATGATGCCCTCGTCTGCGGCAATGACCAGCAGCGCCGCATCTATGCCGCCCGCGCCCGCGAGCATGTTTTTGATAAATGCTTCATGACCGGGCACGTCCACCAGCGAAATAGTTTCACCGTGTGGCAGGGTGAGCCAGGCGAAACCGAGGTCAATCGTCATCTCGCGTTCCTGCTCTTGCTGCAGGCGGTCGGGGTTAATGCCCGTCAATGCCTGCACCAGCGTGGATTTGCCGTGGTCTACGTGTCCGGCTGTGCCGACAACTCTCATGGTAAAAAACAAGACACAGCGCAATGCCGATTACACAGATACGCGTTGATCTGCGCAAACAGGATCGTCTGTGTCCGAATCATGGGCAATAGAGGGGCTAGATAGGTTGCATCCGAAAAGCCCTAAAATCCAGATTTTCTTGGTGAGCATCTGCCTACAAGAGCCAAATTCGCGGTTGTCCAGAACCCTTTGCGGATGCAAACTAGTACTACAACGTTACTTTGGTTTTAACCTGCGAAGTTCTCGCAGATGTCGTTTGCGATGCGAGAGGTAGGCGGCATAATTCTGCTGTTGAATGCGCTCGATCTCTGCCAGAACCCCTTGCTC
>JADZCJ010000024.1 GCA_020851635.1 Anaerolineae bacterium | reverse complement strand
TCCCAATTTGCCTACCCCCTCCCCCCCGGGACCACAACTTTCCCAATTTGCCTACCCCCTCCCCCTGGGACCGCAAATTTACCAATTTGCTCCTCCCACCCTCCTGGGGCCGCAAATTTCCCAATTTGCCCACCCCATCCCCCTGGGACCGCAAATTTCCCAATTTGCCCCTCCCACCCCTCCCACCCCCGATTCACCAATCCCCCAACAATCTGCTAAAATCATTCGCCGCAATCAACCCCATTCATGCAAGTTCGCCAAGTTCGCTGGGAAACCCGATCACCAATTCAAGTCCCAAATCCGTCCAGGAGTTCCCGTGTCCCTTGATCCCCAATGGGTCCGTTCCCACTTTCCGTCTGTTCTGAACAGCGAGACTGTTTTTCTCGACAATCCCGGCGGCACTCAGGTCACCCAATCCGTCATTGACGCGGTGACCGATTACTATCTCACCGCAAACGCCAATCACGGCGGCGCGTTCCCCACCAGCGAGCGCAGCGACGCGATTCTCCATCAGGCGCGTATCGCCTTTGCCGATTTTCTCAACGCGGCGCGTCCCGAAGAAATCGCGTTCGGTCCAAACATGACCACGCTCACCTTTCTCCTCTCTCGCGCGCTGGGTCGCTGGATGCGCCCGGACGACGAAATAATCGTCACACGCCTCGACCACGACGCCAATGTTGCGCCGTGGGTTGCGCTGGAAGAACGTGGCATAGTAATCAAGCGCGTAGACATTAACACCGACGACTGCACCCTCGACATGTCCGATTTCGAAAGGCACCTCTCCGACAAAACGCGCGTCGTCGCAGTCGGGCTTGCCTCCAACGCAGTTGGCTCGGTCAACCCCGTACGGACAATTGCCGACCTCACCCACATGGCAGGTGCGTTAGTTTTTGCCGATGCCGTTGCCTATGCGCCACATTATCCCATAGATGTCCAGCAGTTGAATGTGGATTTCCTCGCCTGCTCGGCATACAAGTTCTACGGTCCGCACCTCGGCATCCTTTATGGCAAATACGAGCATCTTGACCGCTTACAGGCATACAAGGTGCGCCCCGCCGAAAATGTTCCCCCGCACAAATTCGAGACCGGCACCCAAAACCACGAAGGCATCGCCGGCGCAGCCGCCGCAGTAAACTATCTCGCCACAGTCGGAGAAAAGTTTGGCGCGCCCTATGAGGCGGACTATGCCGCGTTCGCGGGACGGCGCAAACATCTCAAGACTGCCATGCGCGCCACCCAGTCATATGAAAAGAATCTCTTTATCCGCCTCATGAACGGGCTCCGCGAACTGCCCGGGGTCCGCTTTTACGGCATCACCAACCCTGCCCGCTTTGACTATCGCGCGCCGACCGCGTGTTTCAATCTGGAGGGGCATCACCCTCAGGATATCGCAGCCAAACTCGGCGCGCAAAACATCAACGTTTGGGACGGCAACTACTATGCCCTCTCGCTCATGGAACGTCTCGACCTCGAAACCACCGGCGGCGCGGTCCGCATCGGTCTCGCCCAATACAACACCTCCGAGGAGATAGACCGCATTCTCGCCGCGCTTTACAAAATATTGAAATAGAAACCGTTGTCCAACCCGCCGCTGTCTCAAGTTTGCTTTTTGGATCTACTTTTTCTTTTTACTCAAGAATAGGATGCTCTACATGTCAAAGCGCCGTGTTGGACTCTGGCTGGCGGTGGTGCTCGGGCTTACCTTGATCATTTGGATAATGTATAGCCCCATTCTGACACTCAAGTTTACCGGACGGGATTCGCTGAATCATATCAATTCAGCCATAGAGCGCACTCTCGACTATAGTCGCTTTTTCACAGAGCAGTTGACATACCAAGATCCTTGGTATCGGCCGATAAGTGCGTTGAGCTACGGCATCAACTATTCAGTGTCGGGCTTGAACCCGATCGGCTACCATTTCACGGACATTTTTATCCATTGGGTGGCTGCGCTGGGAGTATTGGTCCTGGGATATCAAGTTACGCATCGCCTTTGGGCAGCGGGAGTTGGCGCACTATTATTCGCGTTAAATCCGTTGCTTCCGCCGACCGTACTGAATATTGCCCAGCGGCATGATACGCTGATGACACTTGGCATTGTCTGGACAATTGCATTGCTATATGCTGCTTTTCATACTGTTGGTTTGAATCGTGCTATGGCCTTTTTGGGATCGTGGCTTGCTTTTTTGATTGCTGTCGGTGCAAAAGAATCAGGACTCGTTGCCCTCCCTCTTGTTCTGTGGATGAGTTGGCGCCATCGGCAAACCCTCTCACACAGATACTCGATTTTGCTCACAAGTCTTCCGTTTGTTTTGGTCGCCTTGGCGTATCTCGTGATGCGCCAAATAGTTCTTCAAAAGCTTGTCTCGCCGTTCAACGGAAATTGGAATTTTCGTTTGCTGATACTGTATTTGCAGGAGAGTATCCTGCCACTGATGAATTACAAGAGTGAAATCGGGATAGGGTGGCTGGCGTTTGCCATTGCGATTGGCTCGATCGTTTTGCTCTGCTTGGCTAACCTGCAAGATATCGAGTTCCAAACATGGGGGGTTCTCTTTGGTATGTGGATCGGTCTCCCTTTGGTCCTGTATCTTGTCGTCGGCATTCCCCACATTCGGAATCGCTATGCTTATATTCTCATCCCTCCGGTCGTCCTCTTGCTGCTTCGGCTGCTCACCAGCCCAACACCACCTCCAATCAAACGTCTGCAAAGCGTGTCCCAACTTGGCGCAAAAGTGGTGTTGGGGATTGTGCTCCTTGCGTGGATGCCGCTTTTTGGCGCGCCGTTCTTTTCGCCGGGTGTGATGGAGCGCGAGCTCGCGGCAAGCAGTTATATGGAGGCGCTTGACAGCTTGGTAGCGGATCTGCCTCCCGGTACCATCATGGATTTTGAGAATGTTCCCACAAAATTCGCGCATCGGGATAACATGAAAATATGGCTCAATCTGAATTGGAGCGCCAAGAGGATTGTGGTGGGCACAGTTGAACTCGGCAAGGATCCACGCGGGATCGCGCAATTATCCATGACGCGGAGCGGCAATCACGCAGTAATATCCGCAACATACTCTTTCCAACCCCAAGATGAGGGTGATTTCGATACAGAATAAAGACTGCCCGAGAATGTTAATGCCAACGCCACATGCTTGCCTCTTGATTCGTTTTGCGCTACAACAATCAAACCCATGAACCCCATCATCGAATGTGTCCCAAACTTTTCCGAAGGTCGTCGCCCTGAAATCCTTGACGCGATCGTTCAAGCCATGACCTTTCCCGGCGTCATGCTGCTCGACCGCGAGATGGACGCCAGCCACAACCGCGCCGTCGTCACCATTGCCGGCGCGCCCGACGCCGTCGCGGAAGCTGCCTTTCGCGGCGCGCAGACCGCCGCGCGCCTCATTGACCTCAACACTCATCGCGGCGAGCACCCGCGCATGGGCGCGACAGATGTCATCCCCTTTATTCCCATCCGCGATATCACGATGGGCGATTGTGTCGCTCTCGCCCGCCGCGTCGGCGAACGGATCGGGCGCGAATTGGATATTCCCGTCTATTTGTACGAGCGCGCGGCAACGCGCCCCGAACGGCGCGACCTCGCGTATGTGCGCCGCGGCGAATACGAAACCATCCGTGACGAAATCACCGCGAATCCCGACCGCGAACCGGATTTTGGTCCGCGTCGCATGGGTCCCGCGGGCGCCGTCGCCGTTGGCGCGCGCCCGTTTCTCATAGCCTATAACGTCAATCTCGACACCACCGATGTCCGGATCGCCAAAGAGATTGCCAAAATCACGCGTGAAAAAGGAGGCGGTTTGCCCTCTGTCAAAGCGCTCGGCTTTGCGCTCCACGACCAGGGCGTCGTCCAGGTCTCGATGAATCTCACGGATTTCAATGTCACCGGAATGTTTGCAGCGTTCCAGCATGTCAAGACCGAAGCAGAGAAACGCGGCGTACATGTCGTCGGCAGCGAACTCGTCGGACTTGTGCCGCTCGAAGCGCTCGCCCAAATCGCCCGTCAGGCGCTAAAACTCCAGGGTTTCAGCTCGTCACAGATCATCGAGGTCAAACTTGCAGAGGCAGCAAACAAATAGGTCCCGAAACAGACGTTGTATCAACCACGCCGATCCACAGTAGCGTTACAATCTCCCGAAATCCCGTAATAATCGTGACATTTGTCACCTTGCGCGCCATTGACGGAATCGTAGAGCAGGTTATAATGAGGTCATAGGAAGGAGAATCAAGAGATGGAACCGTTATTTGCCGCCGTGCTGCTGTGGGCTTTTCTATTTGCAGCCGTTGCGCTCTTTGGGATGGCCTGTATAAAGTATGGGATGTATACGTCTTCAAACCGCAACAACACGCCCTCACTCGAAATCTAACGCAATAACATGATGAAATTGTCGAGTCAAGTGATGGCACGCGAACTTTGACACACCACCCACAGCAACACAAAAACCAAAACCGCATCAGTCGCTGATGCGGTTTCTTTTTTTTTCTCCCACTCTTGCCGTTCAACAAAGGGGGTAGGCGGTATTCCTCACTTGCTGTGAATAACTCGTCGGAACGGACAACTGCTAAACAACCACTCGCCCCGCCTTGATCACATGCCGAATCGGGTTCGTCCCGTAACGATACGCCAAATGACGATAATCAGGCACACTTGCAATCAATACATCCGCTTGTTTCCCCGCTTCCAGCGACCCCACACGTTCCCCCACGCCCGTTGCAAACGCCGCGTTTAGCGTCGCCGCCACAATCGCCTCGGCGGTTGTCAGTTTTTCATACCGCGTCGCCATTGCTATGATCATTGGCATAGATTCATTCCAACTCGTTCCCGGGTTCAAATCACTGCCCAATGCAATCGGCACATTCTCTTCTACAAAAGCCCGCCCGTTCGCAAAATCATGCTTGCCCAGCCCAAAAGTCGTCCCCGGCAAGAGCACCCCAATCACATTCGCCTCTGCCATTTTTTTCATTTCGTCGCGCCGCGTCACCATCAAATGGTCCGCGCTGGTCGCGCCCAGCTCCGCCGCCAGCGCCGCGCCGCCGAGATTCGCAAATTCGTCCGCGTGAATTTTGAGCGGAAACCCCAGCGCGCGTGCCCGCGACAATATCCTGCGCGATTGTTCCGCGTCAAACGCCCCATCATCACAAAACACGTCGCAAAAGGGCAGTCGCAAAAATGGTCCCTTTGTCTGACGTTTCTCCTCCCACGCTTTGACCGCGCCCAGCATTTCGTCCGTCACCATATTCACAAACGCATCCGCGCGCCCTGCATACTCGACTGGAATGGCGTGCGCTCCGATAAACGTCGGCACCAGATCTATCGCATGAGCCGCATCCAATACATAGATCGCCTCCAACTGTTTCAACTCGGTTGCAGTATCAAGCCCATATCCCGTCTTGGCTTCTACCGTCGTCGTCCCAAATGCCAACATGCGGTCCAAACGCGCGCGCGTTTCCACTATAATCTGCTCCACCGATGCCGCCCGCGTGGCGCGCACCGTGTTCATGATCCCGCCCCCCGCCTTGAGCAATTCCAGATATGACGCCCCGCGCAGACGCATTTCAAATTCATTCACCCGGTCTCCGGCAAATACAACATGCGTGTGGGCATCCACAAACCCCGGCAGCACAACACACCCGCTCGCATCAATCAACTGCGTCTCGCGCGTCGCCATGCCGCGTATCGCCTCACTCGGACCCACCGCAACGATATCACCGCCGCGCATCGCCACCGCCCCATTCTCGATGATGCCCAAATCACCTTGCGCCGCGCCGCGTTTCGCCCGCGCGCCCGTCACGCTCAAAAGCTGCTCCGCAGAATGAATAATGATTTCCATAAAGAATCTCCCCCTCTGCCACACAATTCATCCCGCCGCGTGCCCCGGTTGGACGGACCGCGCGTCAAGGCGCTTGCCCCATCGGAATATGCGCCACACGTCTTTAAAATCAGGGTTGACGGGCAGTGTCAGTGATCGCTGCTAGCAGGTTGTCGGAGTGAAATCAAATTATAACTATTTTTGAGATACTACGACGCGCGCTCATAGACACAAATGAGGTCTCTCCGACAACCTGCTAGGGCAGCTGTATCTGAAAATATTCGAGCGCAATCGTGATCAACGGCGCTATCAAAATCGCAGGCGTAAAATTTGCGACGCGCACCTGCTTCAACTCGAGCAGCAGCAATGCAATTCCAATAATCACCGCGCCGCCTGTCGCCGTCATTTGGATGACCCAGGGCGTAGCCGCCGAAACATCACCCAGCGCCGTGCCGACAATCATCGCCAAGACGGCAATCCCACCCTGCACAATCAGCACCGTAAGAGCGGCAAACGCAACGCCGATCCCCAGCGTGGATGCAAACGCCAACCCCGCAAACATGTCGAGCAGCGACTTGATTGCCAGCAAACGATAATCCCCCGTCAGCCCATCCTGAATCGAACCAAGAATGGTCATGGGTCCCACACAAAATACCAGCGATGCGGTCACAAACCCGCGCGTAAAATTGCCCGGTTCACCCCCGCGCGAAAATCGCACTTCAAGCCACTGCCCCAGTCCGCTCAATTTGCCGTCCACATCCAACAGTTCGCCCACAATCCCGCCAATCAGCAAACTGAATAGCACAATCAGCGCGTTCCCCGGGACAGCCATGCTGACGCCCACGATCAGGGTCATGATTCCCAACGCTGCCATCACCGTCTCCCGCATCCGTTCGGGAAATCGAGACCCTAACGCCACGCCAATCGCCGCCCCGATCAAAACCGTGAGTACATTCAGTATGGTTCCGGTCATGTTTCTAGTCGCCCGACTGTTGGGAATTTATCAAGCTCGCTCTCACTCAATCCCTGCTCCTCGATCTGTTCATCGCGCTCTCTATCTCTTGTCTCGCATCCTCGTTCAAATCTGCAAACCCGTGCAGCAAGCCAAACGCCCCCGCGAGCATCATATCGCCATACGGCACAGCCAGATACGGCTTGAGCGGCGAGCGCAATAGCATCGCGCGGCGCGGACCTGTCACCGCCAAAAAATCAAGCGGCTGGGTCCGCGTATCAAACAGGACCGCGCCATGCCCCTGCGTGTAAAACACTGCATCGTTCGTCAGCGTCCCATCCGCCAGCTCGCGCAGCAAATTCTCCAGCTGTGCTGTGTTCAATACGCCCGTGTGATGTTCAAACACTCCGGAAATCTCGCCCTCCGTGAACCGAAAAGCGAGGGCATGAAAATTTCCCAGATTTGCAATGATCGCGTTTCCATGCCGCGCCACCACATCATCATCCATCGCGCCCCGCACCGCCGCCGGAGCGGTGTCCATCACCATTAACGGGACATCGGCATAGATGCCACCCACACTGTCGGCGACTGCCTGCATCCGCGTCAATCGTTCGGGAATAGCTCCGCGCATAAAGGCGAATCCTGAAAGTTTTCCCGTCGCGCGAATTCGCTCCGCCAAAAACTCAAAGCGGAAGGTGCGGTCGCTGATGCCCGGCGGCGCGTTCCCATGATCAAACACCGCCACTGCCAACGCATCAAAATCCAACGGGACGCCAAATGCTTCAAATGCGCGCCCGATTGCATCCAAATCCACATCCCGCATGACAACGCGCGTGGCATCCGCCTCTTCTGCCTCTTTGTCCTCCACTATGCGAATGCCCATCTCGGCAACTTTGTCCAGCTCGTCGTTAAAACTCAATGCCGCTCCGCGCGTCGCAAGCACTTCCAATCCCGCGCGCAAATGCTCCTCTGCCGCCCAGCTGTTGGGACCGCCCCCCATGGTCGTGCCTGTCAGCACGACCCGTTCGCGCCGTTTCGTCGCCGCGCGAATCTGATTTGCCACCAGCGCCGTCGGCGATGGCATGACAAGCTGCAGGCAGTTTTCAATTTCTGCGGACGAGTCGAACAGCAAAATGTCCTGCGTGCCGGTGCCGACGTCAATGCACAAAATTCTCATCTCGCGCCCTCCTGTCTGCTTTTGTGCAGTTCTATTAAACCCTCGAGAAATCCCCACTGCCTTGCGCGCAGCAGCTGATTCATTATACCTGACGGCGGAAAAACAAAAAGGCGCAGCAACGCCTCCGTCGCCACGCCCGCTTCATCTCGAACCGGTGTGTTCAGATTTCGAACCGCACGTTGGGCATTCGCAAATCGGCTTGTCCTCCGTCCTCCGGCAGCGTGTTCAACGCCGTCAATACCTTGTCCAGATTAGCCCCGCGCTCTTGGACCGCCTCGGCAAGAGTCACGTTTTCATCCACCGCACAGCTGGCGCAGCCGCCGATATGAAATGCCGCCAGGACCGCTTCGGCACGCGGCTCTTGTTGATACAGGCGCGCCAATTTCCAATCCGGGTCAAACCGCATTCTTCCCGACGCCTTTTGCATCGAAACATCGAACGCCGCGATTTTACTGTCGGTCTTTTCTTGCGCCGCGCGCTGTTCCTGCCGCGTTTCATACACCGTGGACTGCAATCGGTCCAGCTTGGCGGTCACACCCTTGAGCTCTTGTATCGCTCGCCACGCCAACAGGATCGCGGCGGCAGCGACTATAATCGCAAAAATTTCCAGGATGGGCATCGCTTGTCCTCCTATAGCTCCGTTTCTGATAAACTTTTGACGAACGGACGTTCCGCTTGTGATACAATAGATACCGTATTTATCATGCGTGATTCGTATAACCGAGAAATCCACTATTTGCGGGTGTCACTCACCGATCGCTGTAATTTTCGGTGTGTCTACTGCATGCCCGAAAAGGGCGTCGTCTTTCATCCGCACTCTCACCATTTGAGCGATGAGGAACTGGTGCGCCTCATTCGCATCATGTCCACCCTCGGCTTTGATCGCATCCGCCTGACCGGCGGTGAACCGACGGTGCGTCCAAACCTTGTGCCCATCGTACAAGCGATCAGCGCCATCCCAGGCATTCAAGAAATCGCCATGACCACCAACGGCATGCGCCTCGAACAAGTGGCACAGCCGCTTGCCCGCGCCGGACTCAATCGCGTCAACATCAGCATTGACACGCTGGATGCCGAACGCTTTTCCCGCATCACCCGTTTTGGGAAACTCGATGCTGTCTGGCGCGGCATTGTCGCAGCCGAAAACGCGGGGCTGACCCCAATCAAACTAAATGCTGTCATTGTGCGCGGGTATAACGAGGACGATCTCGTTGATCTTGCGCGTCTGACCATTGACCACGCCTGGGACATGCGCTTTATCGAAATGATGCCGCTCGGTTCGATCGCTGATTTTCAAGTGGACAGTATCGTTACAGCTGCCGAGATGCAGGCGCGCATCGTAGAGGCATTTGGCGGGTTGATCCCTCTGGATTGGAACGGTCACGACCCGGCACGTCCCTACCGTCTGCATGGTGGTCAAGGGACTCTCGGGTTCATCAGTTCCGTCAGCGCGCCTTTCTGCGAGGGTTGTGACCGCGTCCGGCTTACATCTGATGGACGCCTGCGGCTCTGTCTTTTGCGCGACGACGAAGTAGAGCTCTTGCAGCCGGTCCGCGATGGCGCCTCCGACGAGGAATTGCGCGCCCTGATTTCCCGGGGCATTTATGCCAAACCCTGGGGGCATGGGCTTGCCGACAACACGATCGCCGGTTCCAGAATCATGAGTCAAATCGGCGGCTAACAGATTCAAGCGACACACTACTCTCATAACATAGTTTTAACCGATTGACAAAACCCCAAATATCATTACTATATTTGCAAGGTAGTTTTCGAGAACCCTACCCGTACGCAGCAACGCGAGATGCGATTGGCGCAAACCACGTTTGGTGCGACAAAGAGGAGATGAGAGAAATGATGACACAAGCAGCCCCAATTCCTGTGACTACGGATCTACCCACAACCCCCGAAGCGACCGAAATCGTCGAATTGACGCCCCTCGCTGCCGAAAAATTGCGCGCAATCATGCAAGACAAGAACTTGACCGCGCACGGCTTGCGCGTTTTCATCGCCGGCGGCGGCTGCTCCGGTTTCCAATATGGCATGGCATTCGAAAACCAGATGGAAGACGGTGACATGGTCTTTGAATCCAAAGGCGTACGTTTGTATGTTGATCAAGCCAGCGCCATGTATCTCGAAGGCGCCCAGGTTGATTATGTTGATTCGCTCATGGGTGGCGGCTTTCGCATCGAAAACCCGAACGCCGTTTCGACTTGCTCATGCGGTCAGTCCTTTGACGCCGGGGCAGGTGACGGCGCCGAAGCGGCACACAGCCACGCGCATGGCTCCGGGTGCGGCTGCGGACATCATTGAACGTCTGCCCATATCTCGTCATGTCAAAGGGGCTGAGATATCTCGCTTTGTCGTAAACGAGTGTGCCCACACTGCCCGGGCGGGCTGACCATCTTGACAAAAAAAAGGCGACACGCGCATATCTTCGTGTCGCCTTTTTTTGTTCCGTTCCTCTCTCCGACTGGCTGCCATCTGCCCCACAGTTCTCTCTTGACAGCTGTTTCCCTGCAAGAGTTTTCTTTTGACATTTACAACACCGGGTCTTTTTCTTGCGCCAGACCAAACGCGGCGCGCGCTTCCGCCGCAATGGACAGCGACCCCGTTATCAGTATCAAATCTCCCGCCTCCGCGCGTCCCCGCGCCAGCGCCAACGCCTCTTTGAAACTGCTCGCTGCGCTCGCGCGCAACCCCATCCTGTTCAGTTCCCACGCTGTGCTCTCTGCCCTTCGTCCGCGCGGGTGCTTGGGCTGTACCGTCCACACAAATTCGGTCCTCTCTGCAAACGGTTTCGCAATCGCGTCCAGCTCTTTGTCCCCCAGCACCCCAAGAACTACAAACAATTTCTCAAATTTCAAGTGGAATCTCAACGCCTCAGTCAACTTGCGCGCGGAATCTCCATTGTGCGCCCCATCCGTCACAATCAAGGGCTCTTCTCCATACCCCTCCTGTAAAATTTCCATCCGTCCTGCCCATTTCACGTTTTTCAATCCTTCCCGAACCGCGCGCTCTCCAATTTCGAATTTCCAGTTATCCTGAATTGCCCGCGCCGCCGCCACAGCCAACCCCGCATTCACAAACTGGTGCGGACCCAGCAGCGGCACACTCAGCTCGCGATAGTGCCAATAATCCGACCAAAGTCCCGTATGCGGCTCTCCCGCCACCATAAAATCCTTGTGCCCGCCGAGCCAAATCCAATCGCGCTCCCCGACGCCCAGCACGGCCTGCTGTGTGCGCGCGGTCCTCTCGATCACTTGCAATGCCTCCGCATGCTGCGGCGCGCTCAACACCAGCTTAGCTTCCTTGATGATCCCTGCCTTTTCTGCCGCGATCCGGGCTAGCGTATTGCCCAACACCGCCACGTGATCATAACTGATGGGTGTCAGCAGACTCAGCTCGGCATTGACTATATTCGTCGCGTCCAGTCGCCCCCCTAACCCCACTTCCAAGATCGCCACATCAACCTGAGCGGTCGCAAAATAATCCAACGCCAGTGCGGTCATTACTTCAAACGTCGAGAACGTGCCAAATTCCGGGTGTGCTTGGATCACCTGCCCGATCAACGGGCGAATCTCCTGCACGCGACCGGCAAACGCTTGCTCTGAAATTATCTCTCCGTTCACCCTGATTCGTTCGCGATATGTGTGCAGATGCGGCGATGAATACAACCCCACCTTTAATCCCGATGCCTGCAAGATACTCGCGAGCATCACAGCTGTTGACCCCTTGCCCTTGGTTCCCGCAACCAGTATGGAACGAAATCGCGCTTGCGGCGCGCCCAAAACAGCCAGCAGCTCAGACGGGCGTTTCAACATCAAGTCCTCGCGCCCCTCGCGCGCCCCGGTCCCCCTCTCCCAATCGGGTAATCCCAGCAGATACCCTAACTCCTCAGAATAGCCGCTCATTTGCGCTTGTCCGTTCGTGCTCCATCGAATCACCCATTGATCCGTTACTCATTCCCTCTTTACCAAAGCCCCAATCTCGCGTCTCTGGTCTCTTGGCCTCTCCTCACCACCGCATCTGTCATCCGGCACACTCGCACCGCCGCCCGCACATCATGCACTCGCACAATATCTACTCCCTGTGCGATGCCGAGCGCCAGTGTCGCGAGCGTTCCCTCCAGACGTTCTTGGACCGGTAAATTCAGCGTCAAACCTATCACACTTTTGCGAGATGTTCCCAGCAGCAGCGGCAAGTCTGCCAGCCCCAGAATCGTCCTCAGATCACTCAACCGCCGCAGCAGCTCTAGATTTTGCTCCAGTCCTTTTCCAAATCCTATCCCTGGGTCAATAATGATGTTGCTACGCGAAATCCCTGCCCGTTCTGCCACCTCGACTCTCTGCGCCAGCTCGGTCGCCACCGCCTGAACGATATCTCGGCTTTCGTATTCCACATTCCCATAGTGCCCGCCTAGCTCGCCAACCACCGCTTGTGCGTCGCGATTATGCATCAACACAAGATACACGTCGTGAGCTGCTGCCACGTATCCCAGTTCGGCATCACGCGTCAATGCCCAAACATCATTCACAATCGTCACACCCGCTTGTATGGCATGTCGTGCCACCACCGCGCGCGAGGTGTCCACAGAGATCGGAGCGTTGGTCCGCGCGGCGAGCCCCTCTATCACCGGAATCACGCGCCGCAATTCTTGCTCCGGCTCGACGCGCGCCGAGCCGGGACGCGTTGACTCGCCACCCACGTCCAGAATGTCGGCGCCTTCGTCCACAAACCGCAGCCCCTGTTCGACCGCCGCCTCTACATCCGTCACCCCATCTCCCGAAAACGAGTCCGGCGCGACATTCACAATCCCCATCACATACGTTCGCCTGCCCCATTCAAACTCTCGTTTCATCTCAAAAAAAGGGCGATGAATCTCACGTCATATCGTGACAATCCATCGCCTCACGTCCGCGTGTCGCATCTCGCGCATCGCCCGTTATCTGGTCCCCCCATGTCCGGGCGTGGATCGTCAACCGCAATCCCTGACGCTTCATGTTTTACGCCATCCTCGATCCTGTCCGCCTAACATATCCCAAATTGTGTAATCTCAAATCCGATCCCCGGTCCCAAGCCCCAAACTCCAGCCCCCGGGCTTACAAGTTTATCGTCATTCCCTCCCGCGCCAAAAATGTATTCGCCCGCACCTGCTGTGCCCGTTTCTCGATTTCCTCCAGAGCGTCATCGTCATGCTCCGGCTCGTGATGATACAGCGCCAGTTGTTTTACATTCGACGCGTTCGCCGTCTCAACCGCCATTCGCCATGTCGAGTGACCCCACCCCTGCCGCGGCACAGGACCATTCAAGTACAGCGCGTCGGTATATTGCGCGTCATGCGCCATCAAGTCCGCGCCCTCTGCAAACTTGACTAAACGCTGGTAATTTCCGATATACGACTCGACGTCTGTTGCAAACACAAAGGCGCGTCCTTGAAAATTCACACGGTAGATAAAAACCCCCTGCGGATGCGCCGCCGACCGCAGCACCTGCACGCACAACGCCCCCTGGTTCTCTGCTCTTGCCAACACATCCGCATCGCGCTGTGACCACATCACGCGCGGCTCGCTCGCCGCGCCGTTGAACATGATCACTTCGTTCTCGCTCAAATTACGCACCACCCGCTCGCATGGCAATTCTTCGACCGTGATGGGAAAGAGCGGCGGCAGCATAGAAAGGGCAAGCACCCGCGCCAGGTCCTCGTCCAAACTCCTCGGACCAAAAATATACAACGTGGTGAGTTGAAATCGCGACGGGACAAAAAACGGGAAACCCTGCATGTGGTCGTGGTGTGAATGGGTAAAAAAGAGGGTCAGGTTCAACGGGTTCGTTTCCGGCTTGTATTCCAGAGCAAGTTGCTTGCCCAGCGTAATGATTCCCGTTCCTGCATCAAAAATCAAATTATGCGCGCCTGCGCGCACATGCACACACGGGGTGTTGCCGCCGATTCGCGCCGTCCCGGGTCCCGGCGTAGGATAACTGCCGCGCACCCCATAAAAGGTGACAGAGAATTTATCGCCCATAAAGGTCAGCCCGCTTCCGCGGGCGGTTCATTTTGCAACAGATCCGACTCTTTTACAACAGGCAGAGTAAAACGAAAGACACTCCCTGCGCCCGGCGCAGATTCCGCCCACATCTTGCCGCCATGCGCCTCGATGATCCCCTTGGCAATTGCCAGCCCCAACCCGCTTCCCCCGGTCTTGCGCGTGCTGGCGCCATCCACCTGGAAAAACCGGTCAAACACCCGCTCCAAATATTCCGGTGGAATGCCTTGCCCCCGGTCGGCGATGCTCACGACCACATTTTCGCCTTCCACTTCGCATGTGACCGTAATCTGTCCGCCTTCGGGCGCATACTTGATCGCGTTTTCCAAAAGATTATTCAACACCTGGCGCACGCGCCGCGGGTCTGCCCACACCCGCGGCAGTTCGGCAGCCAGGTCCATCACAAACCAATGCGCTTCGGTGCGCCGTTGTGCCACCTCCACCGCCTCGCGCACCAGTCGCCGCACTTGGGTCGGCTCGCGCCGAATCCGCAGCGCGCCCGCTTCCATCTGCGACATGTCCAGCAGGTTATCAATCAGTTCTTCCAGGCGGTTGCTTTCTTCTTCGATAATTCGCAGAAACTCGCGCTGCGTCGCCTCGTCCCAGCGCACATCCTGGCGCAGTAGCGTGGTCGCAAACCCCTTGATCGAGGCCAGCGGTGTGCGCAGCTCGTGCGAGACCGTCGAGAGCAACTGGTTCTTGATCTGCTCGGCTTCCTTGTCGCGAGTCACATCCCGCCACAAGACACCAAAAGCCCCACTTGCAGGCAGCGCAAACCACTTTGCTTCGATCACTTGCTCGCGCGGCGCGCGCAGCGTAAACTCGAGGCGCGGCGTTTCTTGTGCCCGCGCCGCCTGTTGCTCGAATCGTTCCGCCAGAATCTCTCCGACCGTAGAATTTTTGGCGACCGCCCTATAGAATTCCGCCACCTCTTTGCCAATCCAGTCTTCGGCGCGCACCCCAAATAATGTCTGTGCCTGCGGATTCAGCAAAACGACGCGTGACCCATCGTCCACCAGGGTCACACCATCGGCAAGACTCGTGAGCGCATCCTGCGCCAACTCGCGCGTCGTCGTCGCCGCCATCAATCCATCCGCCTAACTCTTTGCCTTTGCTTTTTTGCTTTTCGCTTTCGGCTTTTCTTCACCTGTAAACAACGGCAGATGCCCCAGCGCATAGATATGCCCCCACTGCGCCCGTTCGCCTTCGGTAAACACCGCCGCTTCTGCCGCAATCGTCGCGCCCGCCTTGTCCATCAAGAGCCGCATTCCCTGCAGCGTGCTGCCCGTGCTTATCACGTCATCAACCAGGATTACTTTTTTGCCGCGCACCAGTCCCTGGTCTCGCTCGTCAAGATACAGCGTCTGCGGTTTCCCCGTTGTGATGGAAAGGGTTTCCGCGCTCAACACATTGCCCATATAGGGCTTGTGGTCTTTTCGCAGCACCACATAGGGTTTGTTCAATTCGATCGCCAGATGATACGCCAGCGGAATGCTCTTGGCTTCCGCCGTCACCAACACATCCGCCTCCACTTTTGCCAGCTTTTTTGCCAGGCCCCGCGCCGCCGCGATCGTTATCTCGGTATCGCCCAATAAATTAAAAACGGCGATCCTCAATTGCGGATTCACGGCAAACAACGGTAGATGACGCGTCACACCTTCGATTCGAACTGTGTATGTGTCACGATGTTCCATAGGACTGCAAGGGACAAATCGCAAAACTTGTCCGCCCCCTCTCTACAAGTTAGACTACTATTCGGTCGGCGCCGCCACCGCACCGCGCCATACTTCCTCACCCTTTTTGGGCGCTTTGACAAAAAACACCAGTATCGCCAGCGTGATCACGGCAAAAATCAGATTTCCAACAAATGGGGCATGAAAACCCACCGTGTCGAACAAATACCCGCCGATAAACGCCGCAGGGAATGCGATAATGCCCGCAAATGCCGAGAGCCGTCCAAAAATCTCGCCTCGGCGCGTCGGTTCAACCACCTGCGTCACATACACATTTCGTGCAGGGATCCAGGTCGCGGCGTTCAGGGCAAAAAGGGTCATGGACGCGGCAAGAACTGCGAATTGCGATTGCGTCATCCAGACAATCATCAACGGCACCGCCACCGCCTCCGACAGAATCAGCACCGGGCGCGGACCCCAGCGGTCCACCAACCGTCCGATCGGCAGCGAGGTCACCGCCCACGTAATAGCCGAGACTGTTGACAACACACCCAACTGAATCGGGGTAAATCCATACTCGCGCGTGAGCAAGCCGTAAAACAACCCATACCCCATCCCCCATGCAAAATTGTCCATGGCGACGGCAATAAAGAACCATCGCAAATCACTTGGCGGAATCCAGGCGCGCTTTAGAAATTGCCCAATCGCGCCGGCGTCGCTTTTATCGCGACTCGGCGAACGCGTTTCATGCAAATACTTCCAGATTACAAAAAACGCAGCCGCTTCAAACAAGATCGCCGCCGGAAAGATAAACGTAAAACCATATCTTTCGGCGACAACTCCCGCTAAAATCGGGACAAAAATTCCGGGCACAATCACAACAAGTGTAATCAGCGAGTACGCGCTCCCCCTTTTTCCCGCGCCCACCGCTTCACCCACCAGCGCGGCGTTGACGGGCTGATACACCTGCGAAATCCCGAGCAGCAAAATGCCGGGCAGCAACATTGCCAGCGCGCCCAACCATCCTGCCATGGCGTACACACCAAACGCACCCATGGCCGCCAACGATGCCGCCAGCAGCACAGGTCTGCGTCCGCGTTGGTCCGCAATCCATCCGCCCCACGGGTATGCCAGCGTCGGAATCAGTCCGCCAAACCCGCTCAGCGAATTGAGCAAACCCAGCTGTGACATGCTCGCGCCCAACGCAAGCACAAAGGGCTGAAAAATCACCCCGATCATGCTTTGTTCGATCCCACTGATAAACGAACGGGTGATAACCGCAATTAACGTATTATTCAGGGTCAAGCGCGAATATAGAGAGGTCAGCATGGACAGTGGAGGCATTGCCCCCCTGCCTCTTGAGCATTATAACCGAGAGCACCCGCAGTGTAAAAAGAAAATAGAATATCAGTTTTTCTTTGCCATTTCCCCCTCGCTATGCTAATATCCCATTGTTCTCGGCACAGTGCGCCATCGAGCCACCGAGCGCCTCACTTGTGCCGAGCGCACCCGGTATTGTTCAATTTTATTGTTCATTGCCCATTAACCTCCATGCCCCGACGTCGCGCGCGCCAAGCGCAACCACCCGAAACACCAGATAAACAATCCTATCCCGTTCGTGTCTATCCGCTCGTCCCGGCGCGTGATACCGTTGTCTTTCCACGTCTGATTTCCCCCATCTCTGCCGGACGCGAACGCTCTGTGCGCGCGATTGAAGACGCCATGCTGCGCGATCAACGCATCGTCGTCTTTGCCCAAAAAGACCCCGAACGCCAGGAACCGGGGATTGACGATCTTTTTCTCATCGGCACGGTCCTTTCGATCGGGCGCATGTTGCGTATGCCCGACGGGACGACGAGCGTTCTCGGACAGGGCGAGACGCGGGCGCGGCTTTTGGAAATCGTCCAGACCGACCCGTTTGTCGCGGTGCGTGTTGTCGAATTACCAGAGACGCAGGACAACTCTATCGAGACCCAGGCGCTGAGCCGCGCGGTCCTCGCCCAATTTGAAAAAATTGTGCGGCTCAATTCCAACCTCCCCGAGGAAATGTACGTTGCCGCAATGAACGCCGAAGGCGCGGGCGCGCTCGCCGATCTCATCGGCTCTTCGCTAAATCTCGACATCCTCCAACGGCAGGATTTGCTCGAAACCCTTGACGCGGTGGACCGCCTCAACAAGATTTCGCGGCTCCTTGAAAACGAACTCCAGGTGCTCGAGCTTCAGACCAAAATCCATACGCAGGTGCAGGATGAAGTAGACAAAAATCAGCGCGAATACTATTTGCGCGAGCAAATGCGCGTAATCCAGCATGAACTTGGAGAGATGGATGCGCAGGGGCGCGAGGTCAATGAACTGCGCGAGAAAATTGCCGCAGCGGAAATGCCCGAAGAAACGCGCGCCAAAGCAGACCACGAACTCCAGCGCATTACGCAGATGCCCTTTGGGTCGCCCGAACTCGGCATTATTCGCACCTACCTCGATTGGCTGATCGCCCTGCCCTGGAAAACCGCGACTGAAGACAATCTGGACATCGCCGCCGCCGCCCGGCTGCTCGACGAACACCACTATGGCTTGAAACGAGCCAAAGAACGTATCCTCGAGTATATCGCCGTTCGAAAACTTGCCGCTGAAAAAATGTCCTCCCCCGTCCTCTGTTTTGTGGGACCTCCGGGCACAGGCAAAACGTCTATGGGACGCAGTATCGCCCAGGCGCTGGGGCGCAATTTTGTGCGCGTCTCACTCGGCGGCGTGCGCGATGAAGCCGAAATTCGCGGGCATCGCCGCACCTACATCGGCGCGTTGCCCGGGCGCGTGATTCAGACGATGCGTCGCGCCAAGACGATCAACCCCGTTTTCATGCTCGATGAGATTGACAAGGTTGGCGCGGATTTCCGCGGCGACCCCAGCGCGGCGCTGCTCGAGGTGCTGGACCCGGAACAAAATAGCGCGTTCAGCGACCACTATCTCGAAGTGGCTTACGACCTGTCCAAGGTCATTTTCATCACCACCGCAAATCTTCTGGACCCCATTCCGCCCGCGCTGTTGGATCGCATGGAGGTGATCGAATTTCCCGGCTATATCGAAGACGAAAAACTTGCGATCGCCAAACAGTTCATTATCCCGCGCCAACTCGAACAGCACGGTCTGGCAGGACGCCCAAAATTCTCGGATGAAGCCGTGCGCGGACTCATTCGCGAATACAGCTACGAGGCCGGCGTTCGCAATCTCGAGCGCGAGACAGCTCAAATTTGTCGCAAGATCGCGCGACAGGTTGCCGAGGGCAAGCCTGTCACCGGCACCATCACCCGAGAATCTCTTTCCAAACACCTCGGTCCCGCCAAATTTTCCTACGGCATGAAAGAAGAAAACGACCAGATCGGCGTTGCGACCGGTCTCGCCGTCACCAGCGTAGGTGGCGACACGATTGCAATCGAAGTAACGTTGATGCCAGGCAGAGGCGGTCTGCTTTTGACGGGTCAGCTCGGCGAGGTGATGCAAGAGTCCGCTCAAGCGGCTCTCTCGTACGCGCGCACCAACGCCACCCTGCTCGGCTTGCGTACCGATTTCGACAAACTCGATATTCACATTCACGTGCCCGAAGGATCAATCCCAAAAGATGGACCTTCGGCTGGTATTACCATTGCCACCGCGCTCGTCTCGGCGCTTTCTCAGCGGGCAGTCCACAAGGATGTTGGGTTTACGGGTGAAATCACCTTGCGCGGACGTGTTTTGCCGATCGGTGGCTTGCGCGAAAAAGTGATCGCCGCCCATCGCGCAGGGCTAAAAACCCTCGTCATCCCAAAAAAGAACAAAAAAGACCTGGTAGATTTGCCTCGGCGTGTCCAACGTAACCTCAATCTGATCCTGGTGGATTCAATGGACCAGGTCTTGCCTGTTGCGCTCATCAAACCGCCGGAACCCGTCAACAAAACCAAACGCATCGCCTCGCGCCGCGCCAGAACCGGCTCCCGCGCAACTCACGCTGCCCAATAGCGTCGCCGCAGAGCGAACGAGTGCATCGTTAAACAAGCGCGCAAGTCGGATTGTCTCGAACCCATCTGCGATCGAGTGCTTGACAAGAACGATGCGCCGGATTCTGTTGGCATTATCAAGACCCTTGGAGTAATCTTTGAACAGTTATCCGCCTCAACCGCCGCAGTTCCCACCGCAACTTCCGCCGCCGGGCGGCTACAATCCATACAATCCGTATCAGGGCTATGACGTCGGACCCGACTATATCCCCTGGCTCGCCGGTCGCAAGAACTCGCGCTATTTACCAATGGCGCTCATCGTGGGCGCCGTTCTGTTATGCAGCTGCTGCGCGTTTCTCTTTGGCATCGTCGTCGGTATTGAACTGCCCGGGTTTCTTGCTCCATCCTCGTCCCAAAATGGTGACGCACCGCCAACGGAGGACACCGGCGGTTTCCACTGGCAAGTAACTTATCCCAAAACGTGAATCTAATCCCGTCTCGTTCGACTGTTTCGTCACCGGACGGGTTTTATTTCCAACCCTGATGGAAACGACCGACCTCCAATCCATTTACGATCAAGGTCAGTCCGAGACTCTCGCGTTCGAATCGGAAAGCGCTCCTATTCTTCGCTTTGCGGAAACATTTTCCGCCCTTGCGAACAGCGAGGGCGGTCTCGTGCTTGTCGGAATAGACCCCGTCACCGAAGCGATCAAGGGTCTCAAGGACGTGGAGACGGCGCGCGAAAAGACGCTCGCTGCCGGTCTGCGGTGCGAACCGCCCCTCGTCCTTCCTCGCCCTGTCGTCGCCATCCTTCAAGGCAAACCCGTTCTCATCGCCTCCATTCCCTCGGGCTTGCCACACGCGTACGCACTGCGCGGCAAATATCTGGAACGCGAGGGCAAAAAAAATCGCGCGCTTGGTCCCCGCCAGCTGCGCGATCTGCTCCGCCAACGCGGCGAAGGCAACTTTGAAGCCCAGGTGCTTCAGGGGGCGACCCTTGACGAGCTCGACCGTGAACGCGTAGATGCATACGCCAAACTCTTTCTGACCGATGTCAGCTCACGCAGCCGTTGGGACGAAGGCACCCTCGACCTCCTGTATCGCCGGGGCTGTCTCGCCAAAGAGAGCGGCGCCTACCGTCCGACTGTGGCGGGCTTGCTGCTTTTTGGACGCGAACCACAACGGCTGCTGCCCAGCGCCGAGATCGTGCTCGTCCGTTACTCGGGCGCCGAAATGTCCGATACGTTTATCCGTGAAACGGCGCGGGGTTCGCTCAGCGAACAAGTCCGCGCGGCAGAGGCGTTTCTCGTCGCCAACATGCGCAAGGGGGCGCGCATAACCGAATTGCGCCGCCAGGAAAAACCGGAATATCCCCTGCCCGCCGTCCGTGAAGTGATTGTCAACGCGGTCGCCCACCGCGATTATCAGATTCGCGGCGAAGAAATCCGCGTCCTCATGTTCGTGGATCGTGTCGAGGTCTATTCGCCGGGTCGCCTTCCGGGACACATCACAATCGAAAACATTGTGCAGGAACGATTTGCCCGCAACGAAGTCATCGTTCAGGTGCTTACCGATCTGGGTTTTGTCGAGCGTTTGGGCTATGGCATTGACCGCATCTTGCGACAGATGAACGAGGCAGGCCTCCCCAAGCCGAGATTCCAGGAAACCGCCAATGGTTTTCGCGTCACGCTGCGCGGCGCGGGCGACCAATTCGTCACCACCGATTTCGATCGCACCCGCTACCACAACCTTCCGCTCAACGAGCGTCAGACGGCTGCCCTCCAAATCCTCCACAAAACCGGGCGCATCGGCAACCGCGACCTCAAAGAGGCATACCCCGATGTCAGCGAAGAGACCATCCGCCGCGACCTCGCCGATCTCGTGGACGCCGGACTGCTAATCAAGATGGGCGACAGACGGGGGACATACTATATCCTCAAATGACAGCATCACGGCGTTCGCCACAACGCCATAAAGCGAGCATGTTCATGCACAACTTCGTCTGTTAGTTGCTTGGCGGTCAACTCTCTAAGCTCTTGGAGCAGATTTTCACTGCGCTGCAAACTCCAAAGCCCTGCATACACGGGATCAAAAGCATCATCCTCCCAATCTTTTCTCATGATCTTGGGGTCGCCAGTCGCAATCTGTCTCAAAACGCGGGCATGACCAAGCCAGATCGCAGCCGAGGACCGGGGCGAGGCAAATGAAAGCTCGTCCGCCCCAATAATCAGTCTCTCCAGCCCAGCTTTGTACTGTTCTTGTCCGATTAGGGTGACCGCTGCGAAATAGTCACTCACCCCAAGGACGAACTTGACTGGAATTGAACCGCGATAAGCGGGCGAGAGGTCCGAGACCTGTCGGCACGAGCGCGCCGACGCGTCTGCCCGCTGCCAGTCACCCGCCAAGCAGGCATTTGCCGCATCCTGCATCATCGCCCGAACGCTCGTTCCGACGTTCCCCACCATAGGAGGGTCCAGCAAATATTGCTGTCCGAGCCGAACAAGGTCTCGAGTCAACTCTGTGCCAGCCATATAATCTATTTGCTCGCCTCCGCATCCGCCTTTCCGCCAACCGCGATATCACGAATCTGAATCACTCGCGAGGTCTGGTCGTCCAGACCCTCCACATCGGACTCGAGTAGCCCAATTGCGCGCAAGAATTCGCGCAGCACCGAGTCATCAAGATTTCGCCCGGTCACATCCATCAACAGGTCAATTCGACGCGCTACGTCCATCCCCGCCTCTCCAATGGCATTCATCCGCAAACGGTGCGCATCCGATTCCGCTTCCGCCAGCAGCAATTGAGCGCGTTGTTCCGCCTCTGCCATAATTCGCTTTGTTTCTGCTTGCATTTCTGCGCGTATCAAGGCAGTGTCTTTTTCGACGCTCGCATTGGAACGCAGCGCAGCAGCTTGCGCCTCGGACCGAATCAACTCGGTGTCTCGCTGTATCGCCGCCATCTCGCGCGCCGCTTCTGCCTCACGCTGGGCGATTTGAGTATTTGTCTCGACCCGTTGCAGCTCCGCCTCGCGCGTCAACCAGACCTGATACGCTCGCATCGCGCGGTCCGTCAGTTCATCCGGCGGTCCAATCTCCTCGATTCTCACTATCGAGATCTGCACCCCCCACTGAGCCGTCACCTCCTGCAATCCTTGTTTGATGCGATTCTCGACATCGCCCAACACAAATGGCGTTATCCGACGCGCTGCCAGACCCTCCAGGACCGCGCGTGTATCGGAAGGCGCAAACCGCGGCTCGCGGATAAACATCTCGCCCAGCTCATACTCTCTAAAAGAATGTCGAACAATCGGTTCAATCGCGCCAATGACCCTTTTTTGCCATCCGCCATCTGGCATGATTGCATTTTTCACGGCGCCCAAGTGCGTGTGATGGCTTCGGTTCATCTTGAGATGTGCCAGGTCTTGTTCAATGTGATAAATGATATATCCCCGCACGCGCACCAGGATGCCATCGCCCGTCGAGATGGTAGAGAAATCAAATGACTCCTTTTGTGGACGCAGATCAACAATTCCCAGGATACGGTCTTTGTCTTCCAGTTCATGCTCTCCTGCATGGACAAGCACGAACGTCCGTGTCTTGTCGGACACCTTTTCCACCAGCGCGGCGCTCTCCCAATCCACCTCGATCGTCCCGGGACCTATCAGCGTGGTTTTGAGCACCGTATCATCCGATTTGGGCGATATGCTTCCATCTTCAATCACCAGTTTGGCTTGTTTCGCGCCAAACAAAAAATCATTCAACAGTTTGCGTGAATGATTCGCATCCCGAACACCATATGGATTTAACACAAACGGCGCAATCCGATTCACAATCATCCGCGTATACAACCACCCAAAAAGTGCCAATCCCAGTATGAGCATCGCCGCAAACAATGATGCATACAATACCCTGTTCACCAGGTCACTGCGCGGGACACTGAATACCCCCGCAAAAAAAGCCAGCAAGACGAACACGCAAGCCAATCCAAATAGCACGTAAAAGGATCGAGCAAGAGATTTTATCTTTTTGACCAAGGCGGGACGACGCATGGGACCTCAGCAATCAAGAACAAAACTAAAAATAGTGATTCGAACAATAACCCAATATTATCACAAAAATAGTCTAAATATGCCCGTATTTTTTTCTCTTGATAACCTCAAACCCCATCCGCCGAACCGTGACTGAGCAGGATGTAGCAAAACATACATTTTCGATTATCCCACACTATCCCACACTTATCCCACACAGCATAGAGTACGACCCGCACGCATGTTCTAACTCGTTTTCCGCACACGATTCTCCGCGTGCGCGCATCCCGCGTGCATCGCTTGAAACTTGTCACGGCCGTGACGCTCCATTCCCCCGCAAACAAAAAGACAGGTCCGCACCATCTTTGGCGCGGACCTGTTTCTTGTTTCCTTCCATTCAACTGGCGCATGTCACCTCACGCTTGACGTTTCACGTTTCAAACCCTTCACGCCAGTCTCCAGTCTCCATCCTCCGCTCTCATTCTGTAATCTCGTACGCCACACCGTCCGCCACAAAAATCACTTTTGCGCCAACTGCCGCGTATTGGCTCCACTCGGGATGCTGCTTGAGCAGGTCAAAATACTGCGCGCTTCCAAACGCGATTTTCGTCGTCGTCATTTTTTCCGGCACAAAGGTCGTATCTGTCCAAACACCATTCTGCAGCAGAAACGCCTTGTCGCCCACATGCTTTACCTTGCCCTCGCTCGACGTTGGCGCACTATCGGCATCTTGCAGCGCTTTGTTGGCTTGACTCTGCTGCACTGCCCCCGCGCCCGATTGAGGAGCCGCGGCAGGAGGCGGGACATTCTGCTGCACCGCGCTACCCGCTGACGTGCGCCCCTCTTCGCTCAACACATCCGCATTTTCTTCGATCAGAAACGACGTATAAGGTGTCACAATGCCATAGCGAATCGCCAGTTCCACGATCTCATCCACCGCTTCCCTGTTCTCGCCATGCAGCCGAATCTGCGCCAGCAGATACCCGATCTTGCGCGTCGCCCACAGCGGCGCGATAAACGGGTCTCCACCCTCGCGCGCCAAGCTCAAGCCCTCAAACACATAATCTTGTTTGCGATCGTTCACATTCCCCGACAGCGTAATATTCGCCGGACTGCCACCCTTGTAGCGACCTGCAATCACCAACTGTGTCCCCGCAAACAAGTCCGGCAAAGGGAACGGGTATACGTCAAAGGTCTCGATGCCGCCAAAATCGAGTTTGATGTCCGAGAGCACGGGCGTTGAAACCTTGGCATAAAAACCCGACACGGCTTCTTCGATATTCTCTCCCGGGCGCACATACGCGCTCGTCCCGCGATGTGCCTCCCCCAGCGAGTCCAAAAGAACCGTATTTACATCATCGCCGACGCCAAACGTAAACAGCCGCACATTGTCCGGCGCATCTCGTTTGACGTTCTCTAGAATGCGCTCACCGTTCACCTCGCCGACGGTTGGCAAACCATCCGTCACAAAGATCAGAATCGTCGCGCGCTCCTTGTCTACATCGTCCAACGCTTCGAGCAATGCGCGGTTAATGTCCGTCCCACCGCTCGCGACGATATTCTCCACCCATCTTATCGCGTCACCGCGCTCTGAAGCAGGTCGCAGGTCATTGGCATACGTCAAAATCGAGGTCGCAAACGAAATTACTTTGAAACGATCATTCGGCTGGAGTTGCTGCAAAACATATTTCAGCGCGTTCCGCCCCTGCGCAATCTTTTCGCCCTCCATCGAGCCGGACGAGTCAAGCACCAGGATTACGTCCTTTTCCACAACCCGTTCCTGCGCCACCTCCACCTTGGGCGACACAAGCAGCACGAAAAAGCCATCCCCCGTCGCATCCGGTTTATAGCTCAACAGCGTCGCGCCGATATCGTCCGTCGAAACGCTGTAATACAGCACAAAATCGCGGTCCGGCTTGACGTTGTTGTCCTCATAGCTCACATTCGCCGCAAAATCGCCCCGGCGCGTCACCGCCACGTTGTGCGACGGAGAATAGATTGCCTTGAGCGCCTGAGCTGATTTCAAATCCACATTGATCGTCACACTGTCCAGCGGCTGCGGTGAGAATTTCTCTGTCGAAAGCGGGTACACATATTTCACCAGACCATTGTCCGCCTTCAAGACCTGACCGTAGGATATATCTACACGTTTTTCCGAATGCGGTTGAATCGGAAAAATACGCGCCTGGAATGCGCCGCGCCCGATATACTCGAGTAGCGCCGGGTCACGCTGTCGCCGCACGATTCCTTCATAGATCTCGCGCGCCTCGTCGCGGTCCAGCACCCGCCCCTCCAGGCGAACGCCGTCCACATACATGGCAAAATCCGAGATCGTCGCATCTTCCGGCAATGGAAAAATGTACGTCCCCTCCAGCGTCGAGTCGCTGTCATTCACAAAAATCTGGTCAATCTTTGTCTTTGCCACCTGATTTTCAATTGTTACCGTAACGTTGTGATTTTTTACCCGCAGATACGCGGGACAGATGCCCGTGTCCACCGGCGGCATACAGCGCGCGTTAGGCGGACAGGGCGTTGCTGGCGGGGGAGACAGCGTGGGGCAGTCAATTACGATCAACCCATCTGCCAGAGCGGATGGGGCGCTGCCGAGCGCCAGCAGCGACAGCGCGCCGAGCGCGATCAAACTCAACACAATGATGCGTAGATGCTTCATGGCGAACCTCCTCAAGTTCACCCAACGCATCTCAAGATGCGTTGCTTACAAGAACGAAACGCTTGCCGGCGCGCCTGCTGCAACTGTTTCGCCCCTGCTGGGTATTCGATTCTGCGATACAGACGCAAGCAGATTCAAAAGAGTTCCAACTCTAAAAAAAATAGAGACCACAGGTTTCCCCATGGTCTCGTATCTTCGGTCACTCTCGCCGAGTCATTCGGTCGGCATCAGCTTGGAAGAGTCCAATCGGACAGGTGCGGCATCCAGCCGTTCAAGCACCCGTTCGGCGACGCGTCCTGCCTCGTCCAGATATTGCTCCTTGACCTGATTGATGGTGTCATCGGGTGTATGCAGCAAATCATAGTCCCGCATAAAAAAGACCGTATCCACCCCTTGGCGCGCGAACGATTCGTGATCGCTCCCCGCATTGGACGGCATCGAGCCGTTCCGCGCGTCAATGCCCAACTGCTGTGCGCTCGATCGCGCCAACAGCGCAACGTCTCCGTTACCCATCAGGATCAAGGGTCCGCCCCCCGCGCCCAGCATGTCAAAATTCAACATCGCGCGGATTTCGCCCAGTTGACTCTCGCTCAGATCATCCACATATGCGCGTGACCCCACCAATCCCAGCTCTTCCGCGTCAAATGCCACAAAGACCAATGTATGCTCGGGCTGCGGTTTTTGCGCCAGCGCGCGCGCCAGCTCCAACACAACTGCAGTGCCCGACCCGTTGTCGCCTGCGCCGGGTCCTGCCGAAACCGAATCATAGTGCCCACCCAGCACAATCGTCTCTGCGGTCTTGCCCTTGAGCGTTCCGATCACGTTATAGCCCGTTCGCTGCTCCACGCCCGAATCACTCTTGATTTGAACCCGGACCGTGCCTTGCGGCAGCCGCTTCAAGATTTCCTGCCCCGCCGCCCCGCTGAGCGCAATCGTCGGAATTGATACCCGCTCGCGTAAAGTCCCCGTAAAACTCTCGGGTCGTTCGTTGTAAATCAAAATCGCCTTGGCGCCCACCTCCGCCGCATTCTGCGCCTTTTCGCCAAAGGACAAAGTCCCGCGCTTGACCAGCGCAATCTTGCCGCGCACATTTACTCTTGAAAAATCATTGCGTGTCCCTGTCCCCGGCGTCAGCACAATGTCCCCTTCGACGTTGCCTCCAACGCTGTATTGGATCGGGTTTGCATCCAGTTGCCCGGCGTTTGCGCCAATCAATTGGACCGTTGTGCCGCGGTCCTCCCATCCTTCGAATGTGAACGCCTGCCGCGTCACCTCCAGACCACTCTCCTCAAATTCACTCGCAATATAGTCTGCCGCGTTTTGTCCGCCCTGTGTGCCTGCAACGCGCGTGCCAATATCAACCGCAAGCCTGCGATTTTGCTCATAGGCGCGCGCGCCGTCAAACAGCAGTTCCGAGCCCATCGGCGCCTGCGTCTGCGTAAATCTCGGCGTCGGGGGCATCTCTGCCACAGTCACGGTCGGCGTCGTCTGACTCCCGCACGCGGTCATGAATGCGGCAGCCAACAAAATCAGCCCGACCAGCAATTTTTTCATATCCGGAATTCCCTTTACCCTTGATTACGTCACCCAACGGTCTCCCCCGCCTCATCGCGCCGGATCACCCCGGGTCGTCCCTCGAATATCTGTATTGAATCCGCAGCGCGTTAACTGTGAATTAAAAGGCGGTTTGAATTTGCGTGTGCCAACTCAAACCGCCCCGATAATCTTCAAAACCCGCTTTGCCGCGTCTGCCCATGAAAAACGGCGCAAGTTCTCACATCCGCGCCTCACCAGATCTCGTCGCAGCCCCTTATCCTCCAAACACAGCCGTAATGCGCTTGCCATCTCGCCCACATTCAGCGGGTCAAAATAGACCGCCCCTTCGCCTGCCACCTCCGGGAGTGACGACGAATTGGAACAGACCAGCGGCGTTCCACATGCCTGCGCCTCCAGCGCCGGAAATCCGAATCCTTCGTAGAGCGAAGGCAGCGCCGCCAGCTCCGCACCACCATACAGCAGTGGCATCTCCTCAATCGGCACGTAATCCAGAAACTTGACGCGCCCAGTCACGTTCAATGCGCGCGCCCGCGCACGGATCGAATCAAACATCCAGCCCCTTTTTCCCGCAATCACCAAAGAGTACTCGGACGGCAGCGCGGCACACGCCTCGATCAAGCGCGCATAATTCTTGCGCGGGTGCAGCGTGCCCGCGCTCAAGAGATAGCGACCCGTCAACCCGTATTTAGCCCTGATACGCTCAATCTCGCGCGGGTCAGGGTCGGGTTTGAAAATATCCGCATTGTGCGCCGGGTAGACCACATGGATCCGCTCGGCAGGGACGCGATATTGACGTACAATGTCATTCCGCGTTGCATCCGAGTCCGCAATCACCGCCTCCGCGCTCCGCACATTCCAGCGCGTGGACAAATCCAGATACAGCCGCTGCGTCAAGGGGTGAGCTTGGGGGAAAAACTTGTATCCGAGATCATGCACCGTCACCAGCGAACGGCGCGGATGAATCGGCGGGAGGACGTGGGCAGGCACGAACAAGACGTCGGGCGCGCGCCTCAGCATCTCGTGCGCCAGCCGCACATGCGTCCACAAGCGCGGCAAGGGAATCGCGCGGATTTCGTAATTGTTGGTTTGAGGAAAAAAATTGCTTGGGGGCGTCGTTCGCGTATACAGCCGAAAACGAAATGAGGAATCCTCGCAGAGCAAGGCGTCAATCAGCGCGCGCGAATAATATTCCGTGCCCGTCGGCGCATCCGTGACTGCTCGGCTCGCGTCAATGCCGATGATTCCCGGTCTGCGGGCAGCCCCGGTATCGGGCGCTTGTTTCGAATAGCTCATGCATCGAGCTCAAGCGGCGAAAAAATCATCGAGTGCGTCCTGGTCCTCGGTAAAACCCCATCCTTCGACAATTTGGTTATCGGCGCCAAATCGCAAAATGTGCCCGCCTCGCGTGTCAATCTGTCTGCCCTTGCGCTCCCCGCGGAGCCGAATTTGTGTGACAACATAGTCGCCATTGACCATCACACACTCAACTCGAAACTCCCACCGGTCCAACGGCGCCATACGTGCGGACATCACTTGAAAATAATCCGCGCCTCGATACTCCCCCGAAACGGGATTGTGACCGGGCACGTGCCAAAGAATGTCCGGGGAAATGATCTTGTGCTCGGCTGCCTCGCCCGTATAGACCATCCGCGCGAGCTGGATCAATTGTGTGTCTCGTTCCGTCATGTTCGCCTCCGTCTGACAGTCAATCTGCAAGCTCGAGCCCCAACTCACTTTCGATCTGTCCAATTCCGATCGCTCCTTCGCGCAGCACGCGCGGTGGTTCGACCGTGCAATCCAACACCGTTGACGGCACGCTCGTGGGAGTCGCGCCTCCATCCAGAATCAAATCAATCCTTCCATCCAAATCCGCCAGGACCATTTCAGCCGTCTGCGAGTTCACGCCCCCTGAAAGATTCGCGCTCGTTACAGCCAGCGGTCTTCCAAAGCGGCGCACAAGGTTGCGAACCACGTCCGAATCCGGCAGTCGCAGCCCTATCGTCCCATTCTCGGCGCACAAATTGCGAGGCAGTTCCGCGCGTCCCCTCACGACCAGTGTCAGCCCTCCGGGCCAAAACCGCTCCGCCAGTCGCCGCGCCGTGGACGATATAGACGCCGCCGCCTTTGCCATATCCTCCTCATCGCCGAGCAAGAGCATGATCGCCTTGTTCGCGGGCCGGTCCTTGGCGATATACAATTTCTCGACCGCCGCGGCATCGAATCCATCCACCCCGATCCCATAAACCGTATCGGTCGGCATCGCTACCACGCCTCCGCGTCGCAGGACCTCCAATGCGCGCTCCATCGCACCCGGCGCGTTTGCTTTCAAAACCTCAGTGCTCATCGCCCACACTCGCCGCGCCCTGCCACAATTCCGCGTCCATCCGCGACCATCTGCGTCCAACATCCAACCACCAACCTCTTTTTGTCTTTGCTCAATCGAAAATCAACAATCACAAACCCAGAATCCTCTCCCCTCTATCCTCCCATCTTCACTTCCATCACCCGATCCAGCTCTTCCAGATCGCGATGCACCTCGACCCGCACTCCCGGCAGTAACGCCTGCGCCAGCGCCTTTGCCGCTTCCCCTTGTTCCTCACTAATCTCCAGAAACATCACACCCGCGCGCGCCATGTGCGCGGGCGCCTGTTTCAGCAAACGCTGAATCACGCTCAACCCATCCAACCCCGCAATAGTCGCCAGCCGCGGTTCGTACTCGAGAATCTCGCGCGGCAGCTGCGCCTCGCGCTCGAGTGGAATATAAGGCAGGTTTGCCGTCAAAATATCAATCGGCTCTGTCTGCCCTTCCAACAAATCCGTTTTCCGAAACTCGACGCGTTCGCTCAGATTCAAACGCGCCGCGTTCATCTGCGCCACCACCAGCGCTTCGGGCGAAATATCCGTCGCAATGATCCTTGTGCGACTCGCCTTGTGCGCCATCGCCAGGGCAATCGCTCCCGACCCGGTGCCCACATCCACAATGACTGGTTCAGCATGTGGCGTCCGTTTCAACGCCGACAGCGCATGTTCCACCACATGCTCGGTCTCGGGACGCGGTATCAACACGCGGCGGTCTACCAATAAATCCAAACCATAAAATTCTTGGTGCCCGACAATATAGGCAATCGGTTCCCGCTGTGCCCGCCGCGCAACCATTCCCGCAAACTGTGCCGCGTCCGCGCGTTCGATCGGGTCGCCCAGTCGCGCCAACAGATATGCCCGCGAAATTTTTAGTGTGTGCGCCAGCAAAATCTCTGCTTCCAACCGCGCGCTGGCAAACCCATTTCGCGCTCCGAGCGCGCGCACCGCCGACACCAATACTTCTTGAATCGTCTCTGGCGAACTAATCAACACAACGCACCCAATTTCCCATTCTCGAGCTCCGACATCCAACATCTTGCGCCGGTTTCCGTCCGGTCCACGGTCCTCATATCTCGGCGCTTTGCATCACGCTTCCACTCCCATCGCGCGCAGCTTGTCAGTCTGGTCCGCCAATACTAGCGCATCAATAATCGGGTCAATATCTCCATCCAGGATTCCCGCCAGGTTGTGCTCGGTCAAGCCGATGCGATGGTCGGTCATGCGGTCTTGTGGAAAATTATACGTCCGAATCTTTTCTGCGCGCTCTCCGCTCCCCACCTGCGAGCGTCGTTCTTCGGTGATCTCTTTTTGCTGGCGTTCCACTTCAATCTCGTACAGGCGCGCCTTGAGCACTGACATTGCGCGCATCTTGTTTTGCAGCTGCGACCGTTCGTCCTGCACCGCCGCGACGATCCCCGTCGGTAAATGCGTTATTCGCACCGCCGTTGCCACCTTTTGCACATTCTGCCCGCCGTGCCCCGACGCGTGATAGATATCAATTTTCAAGTCTTCCGGGCGCACCTCCACTTCGATATCGTCCACTTCTGCCATCACCGCGACCGTCGCGGTCGAGGTATGTATCCGCCCCGACGATTCCGTCAGCGGCACGCGCTGGACCCGGTGCACTCCGCTCTCATATTTCAAACGCGAGAATGCCCCCTTGCCCTTGATTTCAAAGACCACTTCACGAAACCCCTTGAGCCCGGTTCGGTTCTCGTCCAACAGTGTTACTTTCCAGCGCTGACGCTCCGCATAGCGCGTATACATCCGATACAGGTCCGCCGCAAACAATGCCGCCTCTTCGCCGCCGGTTCCCGCGCGGATTTCGACATAAATGTCTTTTTCATCGCGCGGGTCGCGCGGCAGCAGCATCACGCGCATGTCATTGTTGAGTTTGTCTTGTTGCGCTCGCAGTTGTTCCGCTTCCAACTGCGCCAGCTCGCGCATCTCCGGGTCCGACTCGTCACTCGCCACCTCGAGCGTTTGCTCCAGCGCATGCTGCGTCTTGAGATACTCTTGATATTTTTCCACCAGCGGCTCGATTTCGCTGATTTCGCGCGTGATCTCGCGCAGGCGCGTCGGATTCATCGAGACCTCCGGCTCTTCCATCAATTTGTGCAAATCATCATAGCGCCGTTGATACGCCGCAAATTTTTCCGCAAACACGGTCAACTTCCTCTCGCTTTCACCAAATTCAGCGCCAGCTTTATCTCTTTGCTCTGTATCACAACCATCGTCACAAAATACGCCGCGCCGCCGACCACGATCCCGCCGATCAACCATACAAGCGCGTTCTGCGCCGGGACTATCAAGCCATACCCCGCGATCGCCAGCGCCATCACCACCGCGCCCACAAACATCCTGCCCCCGCTTTTTATGAGCGTCCCGCCATCCACCCCGCCCAACCGCGGACGCAGCAAATATAACAAAATCAGCATCTCTAAGGTTGTGGCGATCGAGTTTGCCAGCGCCAACCCGCCCTGCTGCAGCGGTCCAAGCAACACCAGCGACAGGATGATATTCAAGCCCACGGACGCAATGCCAATTCGCACCGGCGTCGCCGTGTCGTGCATCGCATAAAACGCGCGCGTGATTGTTTCCAATCCCGCATGCGCAAATAACCCAACCGCAAACAGCTGCAGCGCCACTACCGTCATTTCTGTAGATTCAGCCGTGAACGCGCCGCGCTGTAATAGAATTTGAACGATCTGCGGTGCCAGCATGATCAGCCCGACTGACGCGGGCACAGTCAAAAACAAGGTCACACGAAATCCGGTCGAAAAGCCGCGCCGCAAACCCCCCAGGTCGTCCGCCGCAAACATGCGCGAAAACATCGGAAACAACACCGTCGCGATAGATTGCGCGATCACCCCGATCGGCAGCAGAATCAGCAAAAAGGCATAATTCAAAGCCGCCAGCGAGCCGCTTGCGAGCGTGGAAGCGAGAATCGTATTGACCAGAAAATTGAGCTGCACTGCCGCAATCCCCACCGTGCGCGGGATCACCAACTGCACGACGTGCCTCACTTCCGGGTCATGGATGCCTAAACTCGCCGTATACTCTATTTTGTTCCGGATCAGCCACGGCACTTGAATCAACAAATGCAAAAATGCGCCAATGACCACCCCGACCGCCAGCCCAAACACACCCATCGTTGGCGCCAACAGTAACGCCCCTGCGATGATAGCGAGATTATACATGACCGGCGCAGCCGCAGGCAGCAAAAACTCCTGGTGGGCGTTCAAAATCCCCATCACAATGCCGCTCACCGCAAATACGGCAGGAGTAATCAGCATCAACCGCATCAAATCTGTCGTCAATTGCTGTTCGGGCGGCGCAAATCCGCGCCCCACAGTCAGCTGCACCAACGGCTCGGCAAAAATCGCGGCGACAATACACAACAGCGCTGTGACCACAAACACCAGGTTCATGACCTGCGTCGCCAGCCGCCAGCTCCCCCGCGTATCACCCTCCGTCAACAGCTTGGAAAAAGGCGGAATAAACGCCGACGCCAGCGCCCCGCCCGCCGCCAGATTGAACAAGAGGTCAGGAATCCGAAACGCAGCCACATACGCATCCATCGCGGCAGATGTCCCGAATTGAGATGCAATCACGATTTCACGTACAAGCCCCAAAATCCGGCTGATTACGAAAAACAGCATCACAATCCCCGTCAAAGTGACGAGCGACCGCGCTGTCGTCCCGCGATTCATAGTGGCTCCCATGCGAACGCCGATTATACACCATCCCCATTTTCCCTCTATTTTCTGCCCTCTGATTTTGCGTTCTTGGCTGTTTCAAGTAGAATTGCGTGTCGCAATCGGAACTGTTTATTCGGAGGAATCGAAATTGGCAAATACGGCATCCGCCCAAAAAGAAATTCGCAAAAACACCCGCCGCCGCTCGCGCAATCGTCTGGTCAAATCCAAGACGCGCACAGTCGTCAAGCGCGCGACCGTCGCCATTGACGATGGCGAAGCAAACGCGCTGGACGAAATTCGCATGGCGCAGATCGAACTTGACTCGGCGGTCAGCAAAGGCATCATCCACAAAAACACCGCTGCCCGCAAAAAATCTCGCCTTGTCAAGCGCTATCGCAAAACCGCCGCCAATGCAAAATGAGCGAAAAAAAAAAAAGTGCCGCATGACACCCGTCTCCGGCACTTTTTTTTCCCCCTTTCGGCGCACTCCCCCGATCTCCTCACCTCCCGTCTCCGGTTTTCCTTTCCCTTCCCAGCTCTCTTTCTACGCCAAACCTTAAATTCCTCGCGCGCCTCTTGACTTGGAACACTTGTTCTATTATAATTCAATAGAACGCTCGTTCTACTCAACGATCGTACCAGACGAACAGGTGTGTCTCACTCCTTGTTCTGTGTCACCCCACTATATTGTTCAGAGCCGGACGGCTCTGCCGAGGACACAAAATCATGACACAGCTAGACGAACACGGCGCGCAAATCCTCACCTTTGTCGAGCGATACCAGCAGCAGAATCGCCGCTCGCCAACCTTTCGAGAAATTGGCGCCGCCGTTGGCATCAGTTCGACCGACCATGTCTCGCGCGATTTGCGACGCCTCGTACGTGACGGTTACATCTCGTTCAAACCGCGTGTCAGCAAGAGCATCGTGCTGCTCAAGTCACCACAGGTGCGGGCGCGACAAAACGCCCTTCCCCTCCCCTATTTCAACTCTGCGGAACAGATGCAGCCATCCGATGAGTTGGGACGCCTTGCCGCCGAACTCTTTCAAGACGAACAGGACACATTTCTCTTGCGTGCGCGCGGGCAGTCCTTGCGTGATGCCACTCTTGATGACGGCGATCTCGTCGTCGTCAAACGCACCAACCAATTCTGCGATGGAGACATGCTCGCCATCTATTTGAAATCATCCAAACGCACCACCCTGCGGCACATCTATCGCCAAAACGGTCGTTACCGCGTCGAGTCCGCCAATCCCGACACTCAACCGCAGTATTACAAGCTTTCCGATTTGGAAATTCGCGGTCGAGTTCTCGCAATTCTGCGCAAACGCCCTGAATAATTCACCTTACGCATGTCATTTCGAACGATCTCGAGCGCAGTCGAGAGAGAGAAATCTCGGTTTTCCCAAGAGAGGATTTCGGGCGAACACAGTTCGCAAGCAAAAGACGGCTCGAAATGACATTTACTGCGTAACATGAGTGAATAATTGAAAGGGGTTTGATGTTCAGAAATATCAAACCCCTTTCAACCCGATTCTTTCGTGGACGAACTCAAGCCCTGTCATTTTCGCCAGGTGGACAATCACGGTCGCATCCTTTGCGGCATCATCAAAAGTGGCGACCGTGAAGTGTCTGTGCAGCTGTGCCGCGCATGCCCGGTTTCACAGATCAATTGTCAGAATCTGCGCGCAGGGTTAGAGAAAAAGACCTCGACGCCCATCACGGTTCGCTTTGCCACGGGACGCGTTGAGGTCTGGAACAACGCTCCGCCGACCATCGAATTCAAGCAAGCTGCCTGTGCTGCCAAGACCATGCCGATCAATTCACCGCGCGATTGCGCGGGTTGTCCGATTCGGCTGCCCAACGTTATCCCGCAAACCGCGCTTCAGGTCGCACATCGCAGCAAGCAGCCCATCGCTGGCGCCGGACCTGCCATCATCGCGCCGCACGCAGCTGCACCGCAGCGCTCGTCCCGTTCTGCTGTGCGCGGCACGCAAGCCGCCGCCGGTTTGAACGCGGCACAACCAATTGGTGAATCAGTCACACCAACCGCTGCGCAACATCAGACCATCTCAGAAGCCACCGCGCGTGCCTCTGCTCAACCCGCCTCGATTGATGTTGGCATGGCGAATGACCTGATTGCGCGCGCCAGGGCAACCGCCGAACGCAAGGCAGCAGAGAAACGACAGCGCGAAATCGAACGCCTCGCGCAGGAACAACAAGCGCAAGTCGCGGCGCAAGCCGGACCCGAAACCAAACCAAAAATCATTCAAATGAAAGAGTGGCTAGCGAGCCAGATGAACAAAAAAGCCGCCGGGACGCCCACCAACAGTCCTTTCAAACCGCAAGCCGTTCAACCCGATGCCGACGGCGTTTCCGACATTATCTACTCTCCCCTCGGCATGCAAGCCGCCGCAGGCGCTTACCAGGAAACCATTGATTATGAACGCTGCGTCGGCTGGACCGACTAGAGTGCAAGTGTCCGGTCACAATTAGAGTTGTCTCTCAAATTCACCATGGCAAAAATCCAACACCTCAACCCCGACACCCTGATAAAGAATCCCGCCTTTACTGCGGCGATCGTCGTCCCCGCCAACGCCAAAACTATCTATATCGGCGGCGTTGATGCCAACACTCCAGGCGGCGAAATTGTCGGCAAGGGTGACCTGGCGGCACAGACGGAGCAAGTTTTCAAGAATCTCCAGTTCGCCCTGCAAGCAGCGGGCGCCAAACTTGAAAACATCATCAAGTGGAATCTCTATATCGTCGAGGGCAAGATCTGCGCCCGGGCTTTGCTGCCTTTCAGCGCGTCTGGGGCAACCGCCCTAATCCGCCGGTGATCACAGCTGTTTTTGTGTCCGGTCTCGCCAATCCCGATTATCTCGTGGAAATGGACGCCATCGCCGTCGTCGAGAATTGACTCGGGAGTCCAATAGCAGTTGTCCGAATAACTCGCCATGACCATCCAATCCAACACCGCGCGCTTATCACCTCTCGGATCCAGCCCCCAGCTCGCTAGCGCGCACACAGCGGCTCGCCGCGTCAGTTTTCTCGATCTCGCCCGCGAAATGAACGGTGATGCCCAGCTCTATCATGCGCTTCAGGTCCCGGGCACAGCTCTATTGGGCATCGCCGCTGACGGCGTCCCGCTCATGATCCGGCTCGCCTCGCCCGATGTGGCGCATGTACTCATATCAGGTGTCAAGAACAGTGGCAAGACTCAAATAGTTCGCACAATTCTGGCTTCCATCGTCCTCTACCAAAAAGCGCGCGAGATTCAACTGTTGCTCCTGGACCCCGGCGGCGCGTCATTTGAATTTCTCGCTGCCGCTCCTCACCTCTTGGGTGAGATTGCCACCACACCCGAACGCGGCTTGCAGCGATTACGTTGGTTGGAGAACGAGCTCGAACGGCGTGAAAGCGAACGCGTCGCCAGTCTCCGTCTTGTTGTCGTGATTGACGCGGTTGAAGAATTTCTCACGCCCGGCGGCCGCGAATTCCAGGTCCACTTGGCGCGTCTCGCCCGGCGCGGGCGTATGGCGGGCATCTCACTCATCGTCTGCGCCAACAAGCCAAACGCGTCCGATTTGTATGCGTCCCTTCGCGGCAATTTTCCCGTGCGCCTCGTCGGCAAACAATCGGGGACCTACGATGGCGCCGAAAAACTCGCGGGGCGCGGTGATTTTATATTGATGGCGGGGGGCGAACGGGTGCGTTTTCAAGCAGCGTATCTTGCGCCTCAAGACATTGACGCGTATCACGCGTGGGTCCGCTCAGTCCGGGCGCGCACACAGACCCGCAAATCCGGTTTAGGCGACTTGATGAATCGTCTGCGGCGTGTCAAATAGTCCATTGCGCTCACCGCGTTTCTGAATTTTGCCTTGCTTGTGGCAACGCGCTTATTGTGCGGTCGAGTCCAATCAACAAATACGAGTGGAACAACTCATGTCCAAAACCAGCGTCATTTTCGTCGGCGGTCTAGTGCTTGCCGTTGTCGCCTATCAAGTTCTGGAACGCGTCCCATCCGATGCCTTGAATGTCGCGCTCGGCGTCGCCTGCGGCATCGCTGCCAGCATTCCCGTTTCCCTCGGGTTGCTCATCGCCCTCACACGCCGGCATCGCCAAAACGAGCCACAGGTCGAATGGGTTGACCCCGAACCCGAACCGGTTCAGATCATCCAACAGCCCTCACCTCATCGCATCCCACAGCCAGCTCAAATCGCCCCCCAACCGCAGATGCAGCAGCCGCAAATCATCGTCGTCACGCCGCAAGGCCAGGTTATTGGGGGACTAGGTCAATTTCCGCCGGGCGCACAACTGGTGCCCCAATGGAACGCCGCTCAATATTCGTTCATGCACGAACAACCCGGCGCCGTGGATGCACGCGAATGGCGCATCATCGGCACAGAGTAGTGCAACAGCATGATGAAATTGCCAAGTCAAGTGACAGCACGCGAGTTATAAAACTCAATACTCCACTCCGCAATCTCATGTTGTTGCACTAGCAGGTTGTCGGAGTGAAATCAAATTATAACTATTTTTGAGATGCTACGACGCGCGCTCATAGTCACAAATGAGGTCTCTCCGACAACCTGCTAGTGGACGAATCTATAGCGCGCCTGCTGGCAATTTGTCCGCAGCAAACAAGCACAGCATGTCCGTAAAATCGCTGGCTCTATAAACCCGTTGTGGTCTCGGCAGCTGTGTTCGAGACCCACAATCAACTCAGGAGGAAACATGTTACGCACCGATTCACTACCCACGCTCCCGCGCGTTGGCGCGGGCACCCGTTCGACTCGCAGCGGCGCGTCCCCTGCCCGTCGTTCCCGCATTGTGCGCGGTGACGCCGTCGAAATTCTCGAAAGGCGTTTTGGCTATTTCCCCCATCGCTTTCAATGGCGCGGGCACACCCATCAGGTTCAAGCCGTCGAACGCACCTGGACCAAAATGGGGCGCATCCCCAACCTCTGTTTTCGCGTCCGCTGCAGCGGGGGCATTTTTGATCTCGCCCAGAATGTCAAGACCAACATCTGGACCCTGTCCGTCGTCAAGCTAAATTCGCCCTGACAGGCGTCACAACATGTCATTTCGATTGCAGTGAGAAATCTCCGTTTGCAAGGAAAAGTTTCTCGCACAACCAACCACCGTTCCGCAACAACAATCTCAATTCAGGAGGAAACACATGAAATCAGGTTTGTTGTGGTATGACCCCAAATCCAGTTACCTCGAAGACAAGATTCAGGCGGCTGCCAAACGCTATCAAGAAAAATTCGGCATTGTGCCCAACATTGCCTTTGTGAACCCCGGCGATTTGAAAACAGGCGCCAGGGTCAAAAATATCAAAATCCGGTCCAAACCGACGATCATGCCCAACTACATCTGGCTGGGCGTCGAAAGCTAAAAACGAGACCCGTATCTTGGCAGTGTTCTCCACCGCAAGATACGGGTCTCTTTGTTTTCCCGATTCTATTCGACCCATTCTCCTGTCCCTAATCATTATCGTCCTTTTCAGCGTCTTCACCCCCCTCTTTATTCCCATCATCGCCGTCTCCGCTCCCGCCGTCATCATCACCCCCATCGTCCTTTTCATTGTTGCCGTCATCATTCCCGGCTTTGTCGTCGCCGTCCCCATTCCCGCTGTCGTCATCGCCTCTATCGTCCCTTTCATTGTCGCCGTCATCATTCCCATCATCGCTGCCCCCGTCCCCATCCCCGCTGTCGTCATCGCCTCCGTCGTCGTTCCCGTTCCCGCTGTTGTCGTCATTGTCTCCATCGTCATCGGTATTGTCGTCCCCGCTGCTGCCGTTGCTCGTTCCATTATCATCATCATTATTCACATCCGGGACTCTGTCCGAGTTGTCATTCCCGTCAACGCTCGCGTCGTCATCATTGTCGTCAGGGCTATCCGTGCTCACCGCAGGCACGGGCGTGAGCGATGGCACAGCCGTTGGCGCCGGCATCGGCGTCATGGTGTTTGTTGGGTATGGGGTGACAGTGGGAATCAAGGTCGGTGTCAAAGTGGGCGTCACGGTCGGTGTCAAAAACTGGAACGGGCTGATTTCAGGTCCGCTTGCGGCATTCGGAGACGTTGCGTAATTTGCCACCCCCTGCAAAAGTCGTTCCGTCTGTTCCAGACGTGCCCGGTTTTCAGGCGAGACATTCAGCGCCATTTGTTGCAAAATTTGCTGCTGCCGGATTGCAAGCGCGGTCAGGTCTTGCAATAGCGCCACCCGCTCCTCGCCGCGCGTCCCTGCCAATTCCGTCAAAGCGCGCAAAATACTCTCGTCAACCGCATCCAGTGCTGACGGGTCCACGCTCGCCCCGCTGTTCAGCAAACGCTGTAGCTCGTCCAGCCGTGTGTTGGCGAGGTTCATCCACAACCGCGCGCGCTGCCCGCTGCTGTTTTGCAGCAGCAGTTGTCCGTCTTCGGTGATACGTTTCAACGGATACAACAGCGAGCCGGGCAGGGCGTCTGCCGCCGCGATACTCACCCCGTTTGCGAGGATAACCACGATCAGAGCCACCGCGCCAATCTGCGCCCAACGCGGCGCCGCGCCCAGAAACCCAAATGGGTTCGGACGGCGCGCCGCGCGTTTCTGCGCCGCACGCGCGCGCAATGTTTCCAATCCCTGGGCGCGTGCCGCGTTCGACATCCGCGGCGATTCCTCCGCCGCCAATCGCGCAAATTCACGCGCCATTTGCTCGGCAGACGTCTGTGATTCTTGTGTTCCGCCCTTGCCCGACAACATTTGCTCGATCCGGTCGTCGAGGTGTTCATCGCGGGCGCGGTTTTCTTCTCGGGGTTCCATCAAATTTGCCGTCCTCGGACTGCATCATCCTGTCCATGACCCATCAGACGCGCCATGGATGCCAGCCCGCGCCGTTGCAGCGCCTTGATTGCCATATCCGTCTTTCCCATCATCTTGGCAATTTGCCCGCTCGTAAACCCCTCCTCAAACCTCAGCAAAAGGACTGTCTGTTGCTCTTCTGTCAGTTGCCCCAGCGCCGCTTGCAAGTCTGCCCGCGTAAGGTGCAGCTCCAGGTCATTCCGCGAATCCGCCAGCTCATCAATATCTTCCGGCAGCGGCACAGCGCTCCTGACCTTGTTCCGGCGGTAATCGTCAATGATAATATTCCGCGCAATCGTCAAAATCCAACCCGCCAGAGCGAGTGACGGATCATCTCCGCTCGGTTGAAATCGCTCGATCCCCTCCAACAGCCGCACAAACACCTCGTTGGTCAGGTCTTGTGCGCGCGAGCGGTCTTGAATTCTATAATAAATAAACCTGAAAACGCGGTCGCTAAAAAGAGTATAGATTCGCGTGAGCGCCTTTTCATCATACTGCCGGGCGCGCCGAATCAACTCGCTCGCTTCGGTAGGCGGCAAGAGTTGGTGCAGCGAATTCGATACAGCAGAGGGCGCAGGCGCCTGCGAAATCATAGAACTCTTGTTACTCATCTCCAAAAACGCACGAGACAGAGAAAAAGATACTCTCAAAACACCCGTAAATTAACCTGTGCTACAATACCGCACATGCAGCGCACTACCTATCAAAGCATTATCTGTTACCAGTCCGAACAACTACTCGCCTTTTCAAATCTGGTTCATGCCGTCACCACTCGTCACGGCGGCACAAGCCCTGCCCCTTTCGATTCACTAAATACGAGCGCGCACGTCGGCGACGAGCCCTCCCGCGTCCAACAAAATCTGGACCGTTTGCACCGTGCCCTCGGCTTGGACAGGCAGTCAACTGTGGACGCCAGCCAAGCGCAAGCCGATCGCGTGGCGGTGGTTACGCCGGGTGAGCGCGGCACGCGCCTTCAAGGGGTTGATGGGCTGATAACCAATCATCGCGGCATCCCGCTCATGTTGCGGTTTGCCGATTGTGTCCCAATTATTCTCTATGACCCCGTCCATCTCGCCATCGGTGTCGCCCACGCGGGGTGGCGCGGCACGGTGGCAAAGGTGCTTACAAACACCATTCGAGCCATGCAGACGGCTTATCAGACTGCTCCCCGCGATGTTATTGCCTGTATCGGACCATCCATCGGTCCTTGCTGTTACGAAATCGGCGCCGATGTCGTAAAAAAAGTCGAAACAGCTTTCCCGGACACGCATGCGTTGTTGCTCTCGAACAATGGCGCCACGCATCTCAATTTGTGGCAAGCCAATGCAGCCCAACTGCGCGCCCTGGGCGTACAACAGATTGAAATTGCAGAGATTTGCACCGCTGACCATACGCTCGATTTCTACTCGTGGCGCCGCGAAAATGCCAGGACCGGGCGTTTCGCCGCGTTGATCGCGCTCACCTGATCCGATACTCATGTCCGTTGCCGAAAACCTCCTTCGCGTACGCGAACAGATCGAAAATGTTGCTCTGAAATCGGCGCGCCTGCCAGCCGAAATCACTCTGGTCGCGGTCAGCAAGACGTTTCCCGCCGCGTCTATCATTCAAGCGTTCAACGCCGGAGCGATTGACATTGGCGAAAACCGGGTCGAAGAAGCTGCCGACAAGATTCCCTCGGTGGACCGGGCGGTGGGGACGGGCAAAATTCGGTGGCATCTGATCGGACATTTACAACGACGCAAAGCGCGCGATGCCGTCGCCTTGTTTGACATGATCCAGTCCATAGACACCTTGCGCCTTGCCGAAACGGTCCAGCGTCACGCGTTCGCGCTAGGCAAACAGATGCCCGTGCTGCTGCAGGTAAACGTAGGCGGCGATCCAAACAAGTTTGGCTTTTCGCTCGATCACCGCGACGTCTTTTTCCGGGATGTCGAAAGGATCGTTTCGCTGCCCAACTTGCGTATTGCCGGGCTAATGACCATCGGACCCCTCGTCGCAACAGCAGAGGAGGCGCGACCATTCTTTCGCGGTCTCCGTATCTTGCGCGACGACCTGGCGCAGAGGTTCCCGCAGGCAAGCTGGACACAGCTTTCGATGGGCATGACAGATGACTATGCGGTTGCGATTCAGGAAGGCGCGACCATCGTGCGCATCGGCCGCGCGATTTTTGGACAACGGGAGACAACAACGTGATAGGCGAAATTCTTTATACTACTATCGAAATGTTTTTCAATATTGTGTTTCTCTTGATTCTGGCGCGGATTATTCTCTCTTTCCTTCCGCAATACCAGTCAAATTCAATCGCACAACTGGTCATTGGCATCACCGAGCCAATTCTTGCGCCCTTTCAACGACTCATCCCACCTATCGGTATGTTCGACATCAGCCCGATGGTCGCCATCATTGTCATGGGCATTCTTCAACAAATCCTGCTGTTTATCGTCGCCAGCGCATTCGGGATTGTCGTATGATGGCGCTCGATCTCAAAAACGTCCGCGCGCTCCTGATTGATCTCGACGGCGTATTGTGGGTGGGCGATCACGTTCTCCCGGGCGTCGCCGAATTTTTTTCTTTTCTGGCAGCACAGCGCATCCCACATCTTTTGGTTACAAACAATGCAACCCGTCGCGCAGACTATGTCGTTCAACAAGCCGCCAAAATGGGCATCCGGGTTGCCCCTTCCCAGGTCCTGACCAGCGCCGATGCCGCGCCGCGCTGGCTCAAATTGAGAATGCCCCACCTCAAGCGCGTTTTTGTGATTGGCGAAACCGCTTTACTGGATGCGCTCCGCGACGACGGATTCGAGCTGGTGAACGAAAACGCCGATGCCGTAATCGTTGGCATGGACCGGCAGTTGACATACGAAAAGCTGAAAATTGCCACGCTCCAAATTCGGCGCGGCGCAACCTTTATCGCGACCAACCGCGACCGGACCTTGCCCACCGAACAAGGTTTGACGCCGGGCGCGGGTTCGATCGTCGCCGCGCTGGTCGCCGCCTCTGATGTCGAACCAATCGTGATTGGCAAGCCCGGGCGCCCCATGTTCGATTTGGCGCTCGAACTCACTCATACCCTGCCCGCAGAAACCGCCATGCTCGGCGACCGGCTGGATACTGACATTGACGGCGCAGCCGATATGGGACTCAAGACTATCCTGGTCCTCACCGGCGTCTCGACCCGCGCTCAAGCCGAACAAAACCGGGTTATCCCCGACCTCATTGTCGCCGACCTGCCCGCCCTGCAACAAATCTGGCTCAAATCCGTATAATAATAAATTGTATATTGACTATTCATCTTGCGTTGCTATACTGCTAGCAGGTTGTCGGTGTGAAATCAAATTATAGTTGTTTTTGAGATACTACGACGCGCGTTCATAGTTACAAATGAGGTCTCTCCGACAACCTGCTAGCAAACGAGTTTGCAACAAGCGACCGAGGAACGATCAATGTTTTTTTTCGACCCACTCTACTTTTTGCTCGCCCTGCCCGGGCTGGCGCTGACGCTCTGGGCGCAATGGCGGGTAAATTCTACCTACAACAAATACTCGCGCGTCCGCAATGGGCGCGGCATCACGGGTGTCGAGGCGGCGGACCTGCTGATCCGCCAAAATGGGTTACAAGGGCGCGTCAACGTTCAGGGCACACCCGGAAAACTCTCGGACCATTATGACCCGCGCAACCGCACTTTGTTCCTGTCACCGGAGGTCGCTCGCGGCGCATCCGTCGCCGCATTGGGCATCACCGCCCACGAGTTGGGACACGCCATGCAGCATGCCCAAAACTATGGTCCGCTGAATCTGCGAATGGCAATCGTCCCCATCGTGAACCTTGGTTCGTGGCTCGGCTATATTGTCTTTTTTCTCGGCTTTTGTCTTGCGACGCAGGCGGGCGGCAATCCCGCCATCATGTGGCTCGGCATTTTGCTCTTGTCGGGCGCCGCACTCTTTGCGCTCATCACCCTGCCTGTCGAGTTTGACGCCAGTAACCGTGCGATCAAGATGCTCGAAGCCAGCGGATTGATGGTGCCGCAAGAAGTGCAGGGCGCGCGTTCCGTTCTCGGCGCCGCCGCCTGGACCTATGTCGCTGCCGCAGCAAGCACGTTGTTAAACTTGCTATACTATGTAATGCTTGCGAACCGTGTCTCGAGGGATTAATTTTGAGCGAGAAAAGAATTGATCTTTTGAGTCTCGACACGAACGAACTGACCGGCTTGCTCACGCGTTGGAACGAGCCGGTTTATCGTGTCAAGCAGATGGAGAATTGGCTCTATCATGAGCTGGTGGATGATTTCGACGCCATGTCGAATCTTCCCCTGCCCTTGCGCGCCCGCTTGCAAGAGCAAACGACAATCGGAACGCTCAAATCTGTTGCCGTTCGAGACTCGGCGGATGGGCTTACGCACAAAGCCCTCTTTCAAATGAGCGATGGACAGACGGTCGAGACTGTTTTGATGCGTTATCTTGATGCGCCCGGCAGTCCCCAGGACACGGCGGACCCGCCTGCCATCGCGCGGCGCACCGTCTGCATCTCGACGCAGGTCGGTTGTCCCGTGGGCTGTCCATTCTGCGAAACGGGTCAGGCGGGCTTTGTGCGTAATCTCACTCTGGGTGAGATCGTCGGACAGGTGCTCTTTTTTGCCCGCGCACAAAAACGCGCCGGCTATGCGACACCGCTCACAAATATCGTCATCATGGGTATGGGCGAGCCGTTCATGAAATTCAACGTCACCTGGCGCGCCATCAAGGCATTCACCGACCCCGCGCGTTTCGGTATGGGCGCGCGCCGCATCACCGTCTCGACGTCGGGATATACCGAAGGTATTTACGCGCTCATCGAAAAGGGCTCCCAGGTCAATCTCGCAGTGTCCCTGCATGCGCCCGACGATGCTTTGCGCGACCGGCTTGTCCCGGTCAATCGCAAACATCCACTGCGCGAACTGATCAAGGCATGCCGCGACTATGTGCGCGCGACTCACCGCCGTGTCACGTTCGAATATGCGCTGATGGATGGAATTAACGACAGTCCCGCGCAAGCGAGTGCCGTCGCGCAGCTCTTGTCCGGCTTGCTCTGTCACGTCAATCTCATTCCGCTCAACCCGACCAGTGAATCACCCTATCAACGCACACCCATGGCGCGGGTTCAGGAATTTGAACGTGTCCTGCGCGCGTCCAACATCCCGACCACTCTGCGCGTCGAAAAAGGCATCGAAATCGCCGCGGGCTGTGGGCAGCTGCGCCAGCAGGTCAACAAACAACGCATCTCGGAACTGCAGCTTGCGCTATGACGAGTCTTGCGCCCTTTGCTCTGGCATCTGATTTTGTGCGTCTCGGCAACCCAAAGAGCCAAACTCGCTGCTTTCCGCCGGACCGCCAAAAAAACAAAACGCGCCCAAAGGGCGCGCCCTGTCACAATCAAGAATGGTGTGTAACGCTCAAGCAGATTTCGTCAGGGAAGCGGCAAATTTGCCCTTTTCGGCTTTGTTCAACGTCCGCATGCACTGCGCGCACACTTTGAGCCGCTGCTCTTTTCCATTGACCAGCACGCGGCGGTTCGCAAGATTTGGCATAAACCGGCGGGGCGTTGCCTTTTTGGAAAATGAGACCGCCCGCCCGTATTGAGGACCTTTGCCACACAATTCACATCGTTGCGCCATGATACATCACTCCCTTCAGAAACGACCTCGAGATAGCTCTTGAGCTCGAACCGCCACCCTGAATTGGGCAAACGTCGCAGCGGACGGTTCTCGCCTTTCATTTTTCGGATTTTTATGCCGTAATCACCGGTGTCTTGCGTGCCATGCAAACAGGCAGTCGTGCTGCTGACTCTAGTCTGTCAGGCAAAAAAATAGCGCCGGTCTTTCGGCGGGCGCCATATTAGCATTATCGTTCATTTCCTGCAAATTTTGCGGCAATTGCCGCATCGAGAAAACGTATGACAGAACCCTATTTGGGGCGTATCGAAGTCTCCAAACATGCCCTGGAAAGCATTGTAGGACTTGTCGCGCTCGAAAGCTACGGAGTCGTTGGCATGGCGCCCAAAGATTCAAAAGAGTATGTGGCAGCCCTCTTGCCGCGCGCCAATTTCCGCAAGGGCGTCCAGGTGGACTATTATGAGGGGCACATTGTCATTGAGCTGTTTGTGATTATCGAGTACGGAACTCGCATCAGCCAGGTCGCGCAGGGAATCAAAAATCGCGTAAAATACATTGTCGAACGCGATACGGGCTTGACCGTTGACCAGGTCAATGTCCACGTGCAAGGGTTGCGAGTCAGTCGGGACTCGTAACCGATTGTCAATCAAATCGGAGAACGGCATCTGGATCTCTCGTCAACACGACCGCCTCTTACTGAGGTAGATAGTACGGAACTGGAAAGGATCTTTGGCGCGGGCGCGCTCTGGCTCGAACGCAACGCGCCGTATGTCAATTCCTTGAATGTCTTTCCCGTGCCCGACGGCGACACGGGCACCAATATGCTCCTCACCATGCAAGCCGCGGTGCGGGAAGCTCATTCAAGACAGGCGCGCACGGCTGCTGAAACCAGTGCCGCGCTCGCGCGCGGCGCGTTGTTGGGGGCGCGCGGCAATTCCGGCGTCATCCTCTCGCAAATCATTCGCGGCTTTACGCGCGGCGTGGACAAGCGCGAAACCATTGACGCGCGCACCTTTGCCGATGCCTTTGTCGAAGGCGCTCACACCGCCTACAAGGGCGTGGTCAAACCCGTCGAAGGCACCATTCTGACCGTGATTCGCGAGGCGGGCGATCAGGCAGTTATCGCCGCCGCGCAGACAAACGACATCCGGTTTGTGTTCCGCGAAACTCACCGTGCGGCGCACAATTCCGTCATGCGGACGCCCCAACTGCTCCCCTTGCTTCAAGAAGCAGGCGTGGTAGACGCAGGCGGACAGGGTCTTGTCTTCATCTTGGAAGGCGCGCTCAAATATCTTGAAGGCGAGCTCCTCGAAACCCTGCCGACGACCCAAGTTGCGCGAAATTTCGAACGTCTGGCGGTTGATGAGGGTTTTGGTTACGACATCCAATTTCACATCCGCGGACACAATCTGAACGTTCAAGCAATTCGCGAACACATCTCTGCCATGGGGGAATCGGCGCTGATCGTCGGAGACGAGGCGCTCGTCAAAGTCCACATCCACGCCCAGAATCCCGGCGATATTCTCAAGTTCGGAGCCGACCAGGGTCCGCTCGTCAACATCATTATCGAAAATATGCAGGAACAGTATGCCGACTTTATGTCCGGCAGCACAGCGGATATGCGCGTGGGCGCAGAGAATCTCGGCGCCATCCTGCCGCACGCCGCGCGCGTATACAAGACAGCGGCTACGGATGTGGCATCAGGAATCGCAACCATCGCAGTTGCGCCAGGTCCCGGGCTGGGGGAAATTTTCCGGTCGCTCGGCGCCAGCGCCATTATCAGCGGCGGTCCCACAATGAACCCCAGCGCGCAGGATATTCTAGATGCCATCAATCGGGTGCAGACTCATGACATTATTCTCTTGCCCAACGACAAAAATATCATCCTCGCCGCCCATCAAGTGCAGCATCTCACCGGCAAACGGATTCAGGTTGTGCCCTCGCGCACCGTCCCGCAAGGTCTCGCCGCCTTGCTCGCATTCAATTTCCAGGGCAATCTGGACACCAACGTAAAAATGATGACCGGCGCCCTCGACCGTGTGCATACCATCGAACTCACCAACGCAGTTCGGTCCGCGCAAATCAACGGGGTCAACGTCGAACAGGGCAAGCCCATTGCGCTCATTGATGGTGTACTGGCTGCCGCGGGGCAGGACCTCGACTCGCTGGTCGTTTCAGTCTTGCGCCGGGCAAATGCTCAAGACAGTGAAATTATCACGTTCTACTATGGCAGTGACATTACGCCCGCTGCCGCGCAAGAAATGCGCGCCCGGCTCATGCACGAATTTCCCCAACAGGAAATAGAATTGCACGAGGGCGGACAACCGTTGTATCCATACATTATCTCGATTGATTAAGGTCCGGTCTCGCAGCCGCCGTGCCTGCTCTTTTGATCGGCAGATGGCGCGCGAGATAACAGCAAAATGGCTCAAGTAAAAATCATCACCGACAGCACCGCCGAAATCTCGCCTGAACTGGCGGATTCGCTCGGCATTACGGTCCTGCCGCTCACCATTCAACTCGGCAGCAAATCTTATCGCGAAGGCATTGATTTGAATGCCAAAGAGTTCTTTGCCAAAATCGAACGTACCAACGCAACGCCCCTGCTGGTCCCGCCGTCAGTCCAGCAATTTGAACAAACCCTTGACGAATTGATGAAACAGACCAACGAAATCGTAATGATTTTCAATTCGTCAAAATTGTCGCGCACCTTTGCCAATGCCCATCGCGCCGCCATGCCATTGATGGGACGCGCCAAAATCCGTGTCATTGACTCACAGCTGATTTCGACCGGGCTGGGCATGATCGTCACCAACGCGGCGCGCGCCGCCAGGGATGGGGCTGACGTAGAAGACGTGGTGCGCCTCACACGCGGCTTGATCCCGCGCACCTATATCGCCGCCTTTGCCGACACCCTTGACTATCTCGAACGCAGCGGACGAATCCGCAAGGCACAGGCGATTCTCGGCACCTTTCTCAATATCAAGCCGCTTTTGATTCTGGAAGAAGGCGAGATTGTCGTGCTCGAAAAAGTGCGCACGCGCGCCAAAGCCGTCGAGAAACTGGTCGAGTTCATCATCGAGTTTACCCATATCGAAAAAATGGATGTTCTGCACAGCACCACGCCCGAAGACGTTGCCTTGCTCATCGAACAGGTCAATCTGCAGCTGCCCAATCTCGACATGAAAGTTGAAATGTACGGACCCTCCCTCGGCGCATTTCTCGGACCCGGCGCCCTCGGCGTCGTCGTCTACGAGGGCATGTAAAGGCATCGCAAAATGGATAATGCGCAATGAACAAACAGACCGTGCGCATTGCGTATTCGACATTCTGTATTGTGGATTGACAAATGTCTCAGGTTCGAATCGTCACCGACAGTCTCAGCGACATTCCCGACGAAATCGCTCAGGAACTCGACATTGTCCGCGTGCCCTGCTTTGTCCATTTCGGCGAAACCAGCTACCGCGACAGGGTTGACTTGTCCCCGGCCGAGTTTTACAAAAAACTCCAGACCAGTCCGCTGATTCCCTCGACTTCGCAGGCATCGCCGGGCACGTTTCTTGACATCTTTGGCGAGCTCTCGGTCAAGACCAACCAAATCTATTCGATCCACACTGTCAAGACCCTCACAGGCATGTACAACTCGGCGCGACTGGCAGCACAAGCGCTCAAGACGACCGATCCGCTCGGCATGCAAATTCAAGTGGTGGACTCACAGGCGACTTCGATGGGACTTGGTTGGCTCGCCATCTATGCCGCCCGCGCCGCCCGCTATGGCTATGCCCTGGACGAAATCAAAGAATTGATTGACGACGTCATCCCACGCACGCACGCCATTGCGATGCTCGACACTTTGGATTATGCCGTGCGCGGCGGACGTTTGGGCAAAGGCGCCGCGCTCGTCGGCGGCTTGCTCAACGTCAAGCCCATCATTTCGCTGGTCAACGGCGAGGTCTTGCTCGTCGAAAAAATCCGCACCCAAAAGCGCGCCGTCGAACGCATCGCTGACATTGTGCTCGGTTCGGGACCCATTCAAGAGCTCTCGATCATCCATGCCGCCGCGCCCGAATTGGCGGAATCCTTACGCAAACACTTTGCCGAAACCTGGTTCGAAGAACAAATCATGGTCTGTGAGACCGGCCCGGTCATCGGCGCACACACGGGTCCCGGCGCGGTCGGGGTCGCCTGGATCAACGGCAAATACTAATTCTCGATGTCGAACTTTACCGAACTTGCAAAAATTCTCGCGCACGAACAAGCCAAGGGTTGCAACAATTCCAGTGTGATTGGCGGAGTGGAAAAATTTGTCGAGAATTGGGCAGGGCGCACACGCAATCCGGAAAACGAGTCGGGCGTGCGCCAAATTCTGGACGCGCTCTCCGGGTATGCGGCGGCGGACGTACCGCAGCGCAATCAGATGATCCAGCGCGCGGTTGCGGCTGCGCGACAATATGACGTCAGTCCCGCGCGCCCCGCTCCTGGCTCCAAGCGCGCGCCGCCTCGCCGGAACGCCAACCAAATCAAGTCGCACCCACCCGCCGCCCTGCCGATCGAACTGCGCCAAGACAATTCCCCGCTTCCCGCCGCCGAGCCGATCCCGGAATACGATGAGGATGACGAACCTTTACCCTCCGGCAGCATTCGCGTCGATTTCGGCTTGGACGCGCCGGTCAGTCGTATTTCCGGTGTTGGGACCGCCAAGTCATCGCAGCTTGCCCGTCTCGGCATCGAAACAATTCGCGACTTGTTGTATCACTTTCCGCGCGCCTACCGCCCCGTCAAAAAAATCAGCGAGCTCATGTTTGGCGATGACGCCACCATCGTTGCCCAGGTTTCGCACATCAACGACTATCGCACACGCAGCGGTTTCCATATCACCGACATTGTGTTGGTGGACCCGACCGGCGGCATCACCGCAAAATTCTTCAAGCAGCCCTGGGTTGCCAAAGGTTTGCGCCTGCGCCAATTCGTCGTCGTCAGCGGCAAAGTTGACCGCGACCTCAATAAACTTTCGTTCAAATCTCCGGAATACGAACCGCTCACCAAAGAACTCCAGCGTCTGCTCGACACCGCGCACGTCTATCCGATCTATCCGCTCACCGAAGGCGTCAAAGCCAATTGGCTTCGCAAGAACGAACGCGAAGTCGTCCGCTATTGGGCAGACAAGGCGGTTGACCCGCTGCCGGCGGCGCTTCGTCAAACAGAGCGCCTCATGCCCTTGTCTCAAGCGCTACGCGAGATTCACTTTCCAACCTCCATGCCGCGCATGCAAGAGGCGCGCCATCGTTTCGCCTTTGAAGAGTTGCTCTATATCCAGCTCGGCGTCTTGCGTCAGCGCGCCAAATGGCGTCGCGAGCCGGGACGCGCGCTCCCCATCCCGTCTGATTTTTTAGCGCGCTACGAGTCCGGTCTGCCGTTCCCGTTGACGGGCGCCCAACGACGCGCCATCGGCGAGGTTTTTGGCGACATTCAAGACACTATGCCCATGACCCGCTTGCTGCAAGGCGACGTTGGCGCAGGCAAAACAGTCGTCGCCCTCGCCGCCCTGCTCATCGCCGTCATGAATGGGACGCAAGCGGTCTTGATGGCGCCGACCGAGATTCTTGCCGAACAGCATTACAATACCATCATCCGCATCTTGCCCGCAGTCGCAGAGAAATTCGGCATCGGACCGCGTTTGAAATTGTTGATCGGAAGCATGAAACCGCGCGACAAAGCTGCCGCTCAGGAAGAGATCGCTCAAGGACAAGTGGATATAGCTATCGGCACCCATGCGTTGATTCAAGAAGCAGTTCAATTTCAAAATCTTTCGCTCGCCGTGGTGGACGAACAGCATCGTTTCGGCGTTGGACAACGTTCCGCCATTCGCCAAAAGGGATACAATCCCCATATCCTCGTCATGTCTGCCACGCCCATCCCGCGCACGCTCGCGCTCACCGTCTATGGCGATCTTGACCTTTCGATCCTCGACGAAATGCCACCGGGACGCACGCCCATCAAGACCAAGTGGCTCGCACCGCGAGAACGTGAAGCCGCATATACATTCATTCGCAGCCGAATTGCTGAGGGTCGCCAGGCGTTCGTCATTTGTCCGCTCATTCAAGAATCCGAAGCGATAGATGCCAAAGCAGCTGTCGAGGAATACGAGCACCTTCGGACGCAGGTCTATCCTGACCTGCGTGTAGGTCTGGTTCATGGTAAATTGCGACCTGCCGAAAAAGACGCGGTTATGAACAAATTCCGCGAACACGAGATAGATATTCTCGTCGCCACCTCCGTCGTCGAAGTCGGGATTGACGTTCCAAACGCCACTGTCATGTTAATCGAGGGTGCGGACCGGTTCGGTTTAGCGCAGTTGCACCAATTCAGAGGGCGCGTCGGACGCGGCGCACATCAATCTTATGCGATCCTCCTCGCGGAAGAATCGGGCTCTACCAGCGACGAGCGCTTAAAGGTAATCGAGAACACGCAGGACGGTTTCAAACTTGCCGAAGCCGATTTGCTCCTGCGCGGTCCCGGAGAATTTTTCGGGACCAAACAGTCCGGTCTTCCCGACCTCAAAGTCGCGCAGCTCACCGATGTCAAGCTGCTCGAACATGCGCGCAAGGTCGCCCAGGACCTCTTTGCTGCCGATCCCGACTTGGCACAACCCGAAAATCAACTTGTCAAAAAAGGCATGGACGATTTTTGGAAAAGTGGGAGCGACCTCAGCTAGTGCAACAACATGGTGAAATTGCCGAGTCAAGTGATGGCACACGAGATACAAAACTCGACGCTCAACCCCGCAATCTCATGTTGTTGCACTACTGGAATTGACGAGTAAATATGGAATCAAAACCCGAATCTCAGCCGCCTGATCCTCTCAAGCAGCACACCGAAATCACAGAATCAGAAAACAAGCCCGAACCAAAAAGCGACCACCCGGACGAACAAGCCGAGCAAGTGGATGCCGTTCAGGAAGCCTCCGAGGAATCCTTTCCCGCGAGCGACCCGCCCGGCTGGATTTCAATCGAGGCGGCTTGACACGGTTTTGTAAAATCGAAAATCAGAAATCAAAAATCGAAAATCCCCCAATGACCATCGCCATCTATCCCGGATCGTTCGACCCCATCCATAACGGACACATCGAAATCGCCCGCCGCGCCGCACAGCTCTTTGAGACGGTAATCTGGGCGGCATACGACCGTCCGCTCAAAAATGTGCTCTTTAGCGAGCAGGAACGCCTCGAATTCATGCTCGAGGCGGCGCGCGACCTGCCCAACGTGCAGGTCTGTTCCTATCACGGTCTCACCGTGCTTTTTGCGCGGCAGGTCGGCGCCAAAGCTATCGTACGCGGCTTGCGCGCCACCCATGATTTTGAAATCGAATACCAGATGGCGCTCACCAACCAGCAGCAAGCGCCTGAAATTGACACCGTCTGTCTCATGACCGGCGCCCAGTACGCGTTCCTCAGTTCCAGCATCTTGAAAGAGGTCGCCCTTGCCAACGGCAACATTACCGAAATGGTCCCCCCTTATGTCGCCACCAGACTCACCGCCCGTATGGCTCAACTCGGCGATGACCGGGGCGAAAAGGTCAAACTGGTCTCGATTCAAGAATAGTTGCAGGTCAATTGTAATTGCGCGTATTTTGTAGTAGTATCAATACGCTGTGCCGCCAACGGCAGAACGCAAATCAAACCGCCAACCCCCCGCGCGTTCGGTGGGATACAAGGGGTTGAAATACCATGGATATCCTATATTTGGTTGATCGCCTCGAAGCTGCAATCAACAAAGGCACCGCGGTGCCATTTAGCAACAAACGCATGATTGACGAAGACGAGTGTCTCGACATCATTGATCAATTGCGGATTGCCGTCCCGGAAGAAATCAAACAATCACGCCGCGTCACCCAGGAAAAAGACCGTATCCTCGCCCAAGCCAAAGAGGAGGCAGACCGCATCGTCACAATGGCAAAGGACGAGGCGCTGCGAATGGCGGATATGAGCGAGGTCGCCAAAACCGCCCAACAGCGGGCGCAAGCGATCATGGCGCAAGCCGAACTGGATGCCAAGAGCACGCGGGGCGGCGCGGACGACTATGCTAACCAGGTCTTGACCGAATTGCAGCAGCGTCTCGACGAACTCACCGCGCGCATGGCTACTTTACAGGGCACCGTTCACAACGGCTTACGCATGCTCAACGACAAGCGCGGCAGTGTTGGCGGAGCGGCGCCCCCTGCGCCTCCTTCCGGTCCCGTATCCAACTAAAAACATGGGCAGCGGGTGAGCCGCCGTCCTCTATTGTATGTGTGCGTCACGATTTTGGACGGTAAGGAACGAACGCCGTTTCGTTCCCCTCCCGGCGCGTTGCGGCAAGCAGTGCCCTACTCACAGCCAAAAATAGGACGCACATCCCTGTTTTTTGACGCGAACTGCTATTGGGCTATAATATATCTGTCAATAATCAGGACATCGTGCAGTGATTCGTACTCGCGACATCGTGCGCACTCTATCGTCCAATCGTACTCGCGTCATCGTGCAGGTTTTCGCGATTTCTGGCGCAAATGCGGCTAATCCGCGCTAACTGCGATAATCAAAGCGCATGATGTCATGAGTACTCGCCCGGCTAGAAAAGTGCCAAAAAACGCTGCACGATGTCGTGATTATTGAGATATATCCCGTTGAAAAAAGCGTCGTGCCACAAGCCAGCGCGTATTGCGCTGGCTTTCCCTTGCTCTTTGAACTCGTCTGGTGGGTTCCGGCGGGTTGTCCAAGTAAAATCGGCGCTCGATAAAACAGGTGATAGATGCGGTACAATGTCGCGCAATTACTCAAAGAACATATTGGCGGAATGCGCCATTATCAACTCCGCCAGGAAATTGCGGAACTAGACCCGTCGCTCAAACCGCTGACCGACCTGACCGGGAATGTAGACATGATTCGCACGCACGACGGTATTCTGGTTCGCGCCGACCTGCGTACCAGCGTCGAGCTCGCGTGCAGTCGCTGTCTCACCCAATTTTCACTGCCCGTTCGCTTCAAATTGGATGAAGAATTCCTTCCGCTCACCGATATCAACACCGGCGCGCGCCTTCCGCTCCCCGATGATGTCGATGAGGCGGCAATCATTGACAGCAATCACATTTTGGATTTGTCCGAGATCGTGCGCCAGGACTTGATGCTTGCCCTGCCCCTCGTGCCGCTTTGTCGCAGCGAGTGCAAGGGCTTGTGTTCCAGATGCGGGCAGAACTGGAACAATGGCGCTTGCGAATGTAACGATAGCGAATTGGACCCGCGCCTTGCCGCATTGAAACAACTGCTGGATGATTCAGATTCATTGAACTAATTTCGCGTCGCGCACTCTGGCAAGTCGTCCGCCGGACACTGCGCCCCGTCAAGGAGTACCGTAACATGCCACCTCTCCCAAAACGAAAACTTTCCAAAGGCCGCCGAGACCGTCGCCGCAGTCATCTCGCGCTCACGCCGCAGAACCTTTCGGAATGTCCCAACTGCCATAACCTGTATATTCCGCACCGCGTTTGCCCGAACTGCGGATATTACAAAGGCGCCGAGGTTTTCCAGGTCAAACAAGAGAAAAAGAAATAAAAAGCTTGCTGACCACATGCAAAAGGTCTGGCGCCAAGACCGCCAGACTTTTTCTGTTTTAACCTATGACCACCGCATGGGTATTTCCCGGACAAGGGTCGCAGTATGTTGGCATGGCGCGCGACCTTTACGACAAGTTTTCTGCCGCCCGCCTTGTCATTGATGCCGCCGACTCGGTCCTCGGATTTCCGTTATCCGGGCTTATGTTCGACGGTCCCGAAGCGGAATTAACAGATACCGTCAACGCGCAACCTGCTTTGCTCGCGCACAGCATCGCCGCGCTCGCCGCCTTGCAGCAGGCGTCCAACAACTCTTTGCCCGAACCGTCGCTGGTGGCAGGTCACAGCATGGGCGAATACTCTGCCCTTGTCGCCGCGGGCGCGCTCGATTTCGCGGACGGCATCAAACTCGTCCGCGCGCGCGGTTTCGCAATGAAACATGCGGGCCAAGAACGTCCCGGCGCAATGGCAGCCATCTTGGGAATTGACGATGCCGCCATACGGCAAGTGTGTGCCGATGCGGGCGCGGTTCAGGTCGCCAACTATAATGCCCCCGGTCAAATCGTAATCTCGGGCGAAAAACAAGCCATCGAGCGCGCTGTCGAGGGCGCAAAAAAAGCAGGAGCCAAACGCGCGATTGTGCTCGCCGTCAGCATCGCCGCCCATTCAGAGTTGATGCGCCCCGCCATCAATGAATTTCATGCCGTCGTCAGCATGACTCCGCTGCGCGCCCCCCGTGTCCCGATTGTTTCCAACGTTACGGCACAACCCATGACCAATGTAGAGGCGCTGCGCGTGGAAATGTTGGCGCAGCTCACATCTTCCGTCCAATGGGTCAAGAGTGTCGAGTGGATGGAAGCGCAAGGTGTCACCACATTTCTCGAAATCGGCGCCAAAGATGTGTTGGCGGGCTTGAACAAGCGCATCGCCAAAACCGCCTCGACCAGAGCGCTTGGCACGGTCGAACAAATCGAAAAATTTCTCTCAGGAGTCGCCCCATGATCGAGCTCAACGGCAAAGTCGCCCTCGTCACCGGCGCGTCACGCGGCATCGGCCGCGCCATCGCCATTCGTCTCGGTGGACTAGGCGCACAGGTCGCCGTCAATTATCAAAAAAGCGCGGATGCCGCTGCCGAGGTCGTTCAGGAAATCGTCAAGAATGGTGGCGCGGCGATTGCCGTCCAGGGCGACGTCAGCAAATTCCAGGACGCCCAGAATGTCGTCAAAGTCACGGTTGACACATTTGGGCGTCTCGATATTTTGGTCAATAATGCAGGCACGACGCGCGACAACCTTCTGGCGCTGATGAAGGAGGAAGACTTTGATTACGTCATCGCCAACGATCTCAAGAGCGTTTTCAACTGCTCCAAAGCGGTGCTGCGGCAAATGATGAAACAAAAATACGGGCGCATCGTCAACATCACCTCTGTCGCGGGGATTGTGGGAAATCCGGGACAAACCAACTACTCCGCCGCCAAAGCGGGCATCATCGGCTTTACCAAAGCCATGGCAAAAGAATATGCCTCCAAAAACATCGCTGTCAACGCCGTTGCGCCGGGATATATTCCGACCGATTTGACCAATGCCCTCCCCGACGACATCAAAGCGGGCATTGTCAAATTTGTCGCCTTGCAGCGTTTTGGCACGTGCGATGAAGTCGCCGACGCCGTCGCCTTTCTCGCTTCTGACCGCGCTTCCTATATCACAGGACAAACACTCGCCGTAGATGGTGGGATGGTATAATTCTTTTATGCAAGAATTCTCAGGCGCGGTGATTATTTCACCCCAGGTCATAACGACCATTGCGCGACAGGTTGCGGAAAGCACACCGGGTGTGGCAAATTTGGCGACCAGTCTCTCGGGTCGCATGACGCGTGTGCTGCGCGGCAGTCGTTCTGCCAGCGGGGTTGATGTTGAGCTCGAGGACGGGGCAGTCACCGTCAAGGTGTATGTCGTTGCAATGCCCAACACACAATTGTTGCCATTGGGACAAACTCTGCAAAAAGAGATACACCGCGCCATATCGGACGTGGTTGGTATGCCTGTCCGCGCGGTCAATGTGCATTTCGCCGATGTTCACGACCCTTTGACGTACGCTTCCCACAGCCCATGAAAGTCCGTCGCAAAGCTCGCGCTCTGGCGCTCCAGGTACTTTTTGAAATTGATTCGGTGGAACATCCCGTCGAGACTGCGCTGCCCCTTCGCCTCGAAGCTGCGCGCGAAGAAGACCAGGCATTGAATCGCGAGCCACTACCCCCCGAGGGTCAGGCATTTGTAAAGAATCTGGTGAGCGGGGTGCTGGACAATCGCCAGGAGCTGGACGGACTCATCGCCAGGTTCGCGCCCGAATATCCGGTGGACCAGCTGGCAATTGTAGACCGCAACATTCTGCGACTCGCCTTTTTCGAACTCAAGAATATGGGCGATGTCCCGGTCAAAGTTGCGATCAACGAAGCGGTCGAACTGGCAAAACTGTACGGGAGTGACAGTGCGCCGCGTTTCATAAATGGTGTGCTGGGTGCTTACCTCGCGGGACACCCCGCGTTGGCAAAGCGAGGCGCGTAAATGAATGTATTTGGCGTTGGACCGACAGAGATCTTTATTGTTCTGATCGTTATTCTTGTGCTCTTTGGACCCGAGAGACTACCCGAGCTTGCCAAAAAGATCGGCGGCGCGTCACGCGAAATCCGAGACAACCTGAACAATGTCAACGAGCAAATGAACAGCGCGCTCGAAGCGTCCATGGAAATTGACAAAGCCAAGATGATCCAGCCCGCGTCCTCCACCGCCGCCCCAACCGTCATTGATCAGCCCACCAACCCCACCCCCGCAGAATCGCCCACACCGGAAAACAGCTCTGCCGATGCGACGAGCGCCCGGTCTGATGCAGGCGCCGAGAATCGTATTCTCAATCCGGACTCGATTGTTGAACCCGCTCCGCCCGCTCCCCCGCCGCAAGGTTAGCCATGCCTGAAATCATCTCGATTGTGCTCCTTGCGCTGGCAGCGCTCTTGGTCATCGGACCGCGCCGCTTGCCGGAAAGCATCGAGGCGCTCTGGCTCGCCCTCACCGATTTCCGCCGCGTCCAGAATGGTCAGCCCCCGCTCGGCTCACTGCACAACGCGCGCCGCTATTGGATCAGTCAAAAGAGCAGCATCTATGCCGGCATTCAGATTCTCGATCAAGTTACGGTGCATCTCGAAGAGCTGCGCCGTCGTCTCTTTTACATCCTGATTGCCTTTGGCATCGGCTTTGGGCTGTCGTTCGCCTTTGCCCAACCCCTGCTTGGTTTTATCATCCGCCCGGTCCGCATCATTGCTCCGACGGTACAGACAAACATCCCGCTCAACAATTATGTCGTCCTCAAGGATGTCCAATTCTCTACCACGATCATCACGGCATCGGGACCCGTGAGCACCACCGTCACAATTCCCACCGGGACAATTCTGCCCATCGGCTTGACCAATACCACCCCCATCGTCACCGGTCCCACTGAACTCTTTTCGACCTATATCAAGATTGCGCTAATCGCGGGCTTTGCCACCGCCCTGCCCATGATCATGCTGCAGCTTGTCTTGTTTCTGCGCGGACCCAAATTCTCTATCGCCTCAATGGGCAAAAAAGAATGGGAGGCGATGCGCGAGACCCTGTCACCCGAAGAACGCGCCGACCTCGAAAAACAAAGGCACGATGTGTATGAAGGGCTGACTGCCGAGGAAACGCGTCCCATGTTCCTCATGCTCCCGCTCGCATTGCTCTTGTTTGTGGGCGGCGTCCTTTTCACATACTTTTTGCTCCTGCCAAGCGCGCTCGACTTTTTATTCAGCTTGGGCGGCACATATGTCCAGCCGCTGCCTTCGCTCCATGACTATATGGACTTTGCGCTGTCTCTGATTTTTTGGATTGGTCTCACCTTTGAACTGCCGCTCATCATGTTCTTTCTCGCGCGCTTTCGCATCGTCACCGCGCGTAAATTTGCTCAGCAATGGCGCTTTGCCGTCGTTCTCATTACCATCATCGCCGCCGTCATCACGCCTACCGTTGATCCTCTCAACATGGCGCTCGTCGCGCTCCCAATGATTGCGCTCTACTTGCTCGGCATTGCATTTGCGTGGCTCGCGCGCCCCCGTTCCGATTCCCAGTCGCTTGTCCAGACGACAACTCCTTCGATTTGATTTCCGGCGCGTTTTCGACCGCCTGCTCGCGTTGTCCGTCAGCGTGTACGCCGTCGCTCTGTGCGGCTGGTTCGTCTTGCGTCTCCAGCGCGGCGACACACTCCCCTGGCTCGCGCTTGCCAACGCTCTTGCGCTCTATTTGTTCCTTCCGCTCCTGCTTTTCATTCCTCTCGTCCTGTCCACCCGTCGTCTCATCCTATTACCCTGCCTGCTCATCCCGCTCGCGCTCTTTTTCCTTTTGTTCGGCGCTCAGTTTCTGCCCCGCGCCTCGCGCGCGCTGGCGGGCCAACCGATCTTGCGCGTCATGACCTTTAACGTCTTTGGCAACTCGGACGATCCCGAACTTGTTACCACCATCATCGAATCCACAAATCCCGACGTATTGTTCATTCAAGAACTAAGCCCCCGCCATTCCTTTGAACTCACCGCCAAGCTGGGTAACCGCTACCCCTTTCGCCAATTCGAGCCACTCTATGGACGGCGCGGCATCGGCATCCTCTCGCGCTATCCGATTGACTCACAGGGCTGGCTCGGACTTGGCAAGGACCCGTATGCAGCTCAGCGCGCCACCCTGGAATGGCAAGGACAAAAGATTAACTTGATCAACGTGCATCTCGAAAGCACCATGCCGGGAGAGGACATAGAGACATCCTTTCGCGAGCGCGAGACGCAGCTGCGCCAACTGCTCGATTTAATTGCAAGCGACCCCGTGCCCACCATTGTTGCCGGCGACTTTAACATGACCGACACCACGCAGGGCTATGCGCTTTTTTCATCAGAACTCAACGATGCCCATCGCGACGCCGGATGGGGTCTTGGACTGACCTTTCCCACTAACCCCGAATTTCTCCGCACCATGATCACCTTTTGGGTCGCCCGTTCCCTGGGCGCTCGCGCGCGTATGGTCGCGCCGCTATTCCGCTGGCTTTACTTGCCCCCTTTGCCCCTCCTCCGCATAGATTACGTCTTTTACACTCGTCACCTCAATGCCATCAACACCCATGTTGCGGCTTGGGACGGACAATCGGACCATCGCGCGGTAATCACCGAGTTGCAGCCTTTGACCCCATGACAACAAGAAACCGCCTCCCAGATTTCAGAGGCGGTTTCACCAAGTTGATACCTTGCCATGCGCCAAACTGCGCGGCGCTTATGAGGGTCTTGCGACCAGTGTAAGTTGTAACTGTATGGTCTGTCCCGCGCGTTCGACGCTCAACGTGACCTTGTCCCCCACCCGATAGCGAAACAGGATCGAACGCAGCGAATTATCTGCGTCAATCGGCAAGTTGTCGAGCGCAGTGACCACATCTTGCGCCTTGAGACCCGCCGCGGCAGCCGGGCTATTGGGCGTGATTTCGGTCAGAATGACTCCGTTCTTGGCAGTCAACCCCAATTCACTTGCCAATTGCGGGTCTACATCCCGGTATGATATACCGATAAACGGATATTCGATCTTGCCGCGCGAAATCAATTGTTCTGCAACCGACCGCACCGTATTTGACGGCACCGCAAAGCCAAGACCCTCTGCCGGCGCGCCGCCGACCGTATCGCGGACGACCAACGTGTTGATCCCGACGATCTGTCCGGCAAGATTGATCAACGGACCACCCGAGTTCCCGTGATTGATGGCGGCGTCCGTTTGGACCAACCCTTCTTGCGGCGACACTCTACGGTTCAGACCGCTTATCACACCGACTGTCACCGAGCCGCGATAATTTCCCAGCGGGCTGCCAATCGCGATCACCCATTCACCCACCTGCAGCGCGCCGGAATCGCCGAATGTCGCATAGGCGGGCACCGGACCATTCACTTTCAAAACCGCGATATCCGTCAACGGGTCTGTGCCCACCACCGTCGCATTGACACGTGTCCCATCGCTATAAATCACCACGACCGAACTTGCTCCCTCGACCACATGGTTGTTGGTGACCACGTGCCCGTCCTGCGAAATCACCACGCCCGAACCGGACGCCTGGGCAGACCCGCCAAACGAGGTCCCGACATCCGTCATGACCGTGACAACCGCGGGCTTGAGCTTGTTCACTGCGTCAATTATCTCGGTCGTGGAATTGACGGTCAAATTCTGAACCACCGAGGGCTGCCCCGGATTCACCGCTTTGATTTCTTGCGGCACCGGCTGCAGGTTTTGCTGGGCATTAGAGCGCGCAACATACATGCCAACCACTCCGCCCATGACACCGCCACCCACAACTCCAAGCAATATTCCCAAAAGCACCAAAACAATAATCCATCCCTTGAATGAACGTGACATATTGATTGCCTCCTACATAATAATCACAGCCATTATCTTATCAGGAGCTTAACGCGAGCTTAACGCGACATAAAGAGATGCCATTGTCAAGGCAATCGCCCGGCAAAATCCTCAATCGTATCATCATACGAGACGCGGATGCGGGGGAGCGTCAGCAAAATGTCGGCGCTTTGCTCGTACCCGCAACACAAGATCAGCGCGGCGCGATATCCCGCTGCCTCTGTTTCGGCAATCACTCTCGAGTTGAACGCCCCGAACGGATAAGCAAGAGCAAAAGTCGGATGTCCCAACTTGTCTTCCATGTGCGCCTTGGCTCCGCCCAACTGCCTCTGCATCTCGTCCAAATTAACGCTCGTCAAATCCGCATGACTGATAGTATGCCCGCCAATCTCGTGACCGGCGCGGTCCATTTCCAGGACCTGGTCCCAATTCAGCAATAGTTCGCCGCCCACATCGGCATATTGCGTCACCACAAAGAAATTCCCAACCATCCCGCGCTTTTCTAGTTCCGGAAATGCCACCGTGTAATGGTCCAACCAGCCATCGTCAAACGTCAACAAGATCGGCTTGGTTGGCAGGGGCGCACCGTCTTGAAAAAACTCGATCAACTGTTTGAACGTAATCGTATGAAAACCCTGCGCCTGCATATAGTCCAGCTGCGCCATAAATTGGTCCGGCGCGACCGACCACGTTTTTAGCAGTTCGCTGGCGTCCGGTTCTCGATATTTCAAATGATGATACATCAAGATCGGAATGTCTACCGCCTCACCTTGCGGTGGGGCGGTAATAAATGCGGTCGCCGTCGCCGCAGGCGTTGAGGTCAGTGTAAGCGTCGGCGTCGAGGTGAGTGTTGGGGTCGCACTTGGCTCCCGCGTGGCTGTCGGCACAACCCGCTCTCGAGACGGGATTGGGGTCACACTCGGCTCCACCTCACCTCCGCTGCCCCCGCAAGCGCTTGACAAGACAACAATCCACACAGCCACCACCAAATGGATACAGCTTTTATATCGCACGGACATTTCGAGTTTCGAGTCTCCATTTTCCGGTATTCATTTGTCCTCGCTTGACGAGTCTCCCCTGCCATGCGACAATCGCGTCCAATTTCCATGTCATCAGAGACTCCTCTTGTCCCTGCCGCGCCGCCGCCACAACGACTGCGGCACATCCAGATTTTTACTGTCGTAATTCTCATCGTCGCGTTCGCCGCCACTCTTGTAATTCTTTTCGATCCCGAACGACGCGCACAGCTCGAAACGCTGCTTTCCTCGCCGGGCGGTTTGATTGTCCTCTTTTTCCTCTCGGCGCTCAGTAACGCCACTTTGATTTTACCCGTCCCCGGAATCGCCCTGACCGCGCTTGCGGGGACCATCGGCAACCCGCTCGTCGTCGGCATTGTTGCAGGCGCCGGACAAGCGCTCGGCGAAATGACCGGCTATCTGGCGGGGTACAGCGGGCAATCCCTGATTGACGAATCCCCGCGCTATGCGCGGCTCGCAGTCTGGATGCGCCAGTACGGCGTTATCACAATCTTTATAATGGCATTGATTCCAAATCCCATATTTGATATTGCCGGCATCGCCGCGGGGGCATTACGCATGCCCTGGTGGCTCTACTTGATGTCCGCGGGCGCGGGCAAGATCGTCAAAAACGTTATCCTTGCATACGGCGCCTCACTCGGTGTTGATTGGCTGCTGAATTTGTTTGGACGCTGAGCGTCTCCGCGATCGCCATCACAAACCAAGAGACAGGAATCTCTTGGGATCGCATTTCGAACAAACAATCCTTGCAATTATACCAAAATAAAAACGCCGCACGTGAACCTCACATGCGGCGTTTTTATTTCTGCGTGTGCTTACACCCATTCAGCACACAGCCACCCAACAAAGGAGAACAAACCTATTCAGATTTCAAAGTTTCAGTCCCTGCGTTCCAGCCGACACAGTCAAGTCCCGATGTTGAAAGGATCAGGCGGGGAATAGAGCTTGAACCCTCCGAACAGGGGTGCGCTCTTGTAAAACACTCGGTCCGGAAATTTACAGCCTCGCTCCGCTTCACCCTTTTTGGCATCCCCCAACCTGTCGCCTGTAGAATATCGTTCGCAGATTAGGAAAGAATGAGAAGGGTGTAAAAAGATGCTGAGCCAAAAAAAAGCCCTGATTGCGGCATACAATCAAGGGCATTTGGGTTTTATGTTTCATGCAGCGCCAAACGCGCCGGGGGCTTGACTGGACTCGCATCCATCGCCGGTTTCGCCTCGCCGATGGGCAGCCACACGGTAAATACACTGCCTCTGCCCATTTGTGACTCGACCGTGATTCTTCCATTGTGAGCATCAACAACTGACTTGGCAATCGCCAACCCCAAACCCGTGCCGCCTGCATCACGTGCTCTCGCCTTGTCCACGCGATAGAACCGGTCAAATAGATTTGGGATATTTTCGTTGGCAATCCCGATCCCCGTATCCTGCACTGCGATCTTGACCCACGAATCATCCTTTGCCAGCGACAAGGTCACTTTGCCGCCCGGCGGCGTGTATTTCACCGCATTGTCAACCAGATTCAACAATACCTGTTTCAAACGGTCACGGTCGCCCACAATGATCGCCTGGTCTTCTGCGCCTAGCGCCAGATGCACGCCCTTTGCAGTCACTTGCGCCTGACGATACACTTCGAGCAGCAGCGTATCCAGTTCGATCGGTTGTTTTGCAATCGGCACGCCCGAGTCCTGGCGGGCGAGCAAAAGCAAATCGCTCACCAGCCGGCTCATGCGCGATGTTTCCGAATCCATCGCATCAATCATTTGTGCGCGTTCTTCCACATCATTCGCCGCGCCGCGTTTGAGCAAGTCCAGGTTGCCGCGGACGGCGGTCAACGGCGAGCGCAATTCGTGTGATACATCCGCCACAAAACGCTGTTGAGCCCGAAACAACTCTTCGATGCGCGCCAGCATCTCGTTAAACGTCATGGCGAGCCGCCCCACCTCATCCACGGTTTCTGGCACCTCAATTCGGCGTCCCAAATCGCGCGCGCGCGCGATTTTTTGTGCCGTGATGGTCACGCGGTTGATCGGGTCGAGGATATTCCCCGCGATAAACCAGCCGCCGACCGCCGCAACGATCAGTCCGGCGCCGATGCTCACAACAATCAACGTCGCCAGGTCGCGCAGTGTATTGTCAACTTGCCGCAGCGATTGCGCCAGTTCAATATAACCGACAACTTTGCCCGATTTGATTACAATTGGGGCGACATAGGCGCGCAATCTGGTTTTGTTGACCGTAAAATCAGAGGGGACCACCTCGCCGTTCTTGGCGCGCTCATGTTGGTCGGGAGGAATTACGAGGTATTGATTGCCCAGATTTTCCGAACGACTGATGATGCGCCCATCCAACGAGCGCAGCTGCACATAAATGTCGCCGTTCGAAAAGACGTCGGCGTTCGGCAGCACTAGACCGCCGCGCCGTATGATCGAAACAAAATCATCTTGCAGCGTTATAACCGTCGCCAGACTTGCCTGGATATCACTCGCGCGCTGTTGCAGCGAGCGGTCCACTTCCTGGTACGATGTGATATAGACTGTGGAATAAAGCGCGACGCCAAAGACGATGAGCAGGACAGCCAAGAGTCCGACATACCACAGTGTCAGACGTGTGCGAATGGACATGCGAAATAAAGACTACCTTCTGCGGAGCAAAAAAACGCGATACGCGGACTTGGCGCAAGGGCATTCGATTGCCCGCGCCCTCGAACTCATTCTTCTCTCAAGGCATACCCTACGCCGCGCACCGTCTGAATCAAACGCGGTTCGTTACCGGCTTCGAGCTTGGAGCGCAAATATCGAATATAGACCTCCAGAATATTCGATTCTCCGCCGAAATCGTATCCCCAAATGCGGTCATAGATCAGTTCACGTGACAGCACCTGGCGCGGGTGCAGGATAAAAAAGTGAAGCAAATCAAACTCTTTGGTGGTCAAATCAATCTTGCGTCCGCCGCGAGACACTTCGCGCGTGCTCGTGTCGAGCGACAAATCGGCAAACCGAAACGTCGTCTGGTCGGCGGCTTTGTTGCGCCGCAGCAGCGCCTTGACTCGCGCCAACAATTCTTCAAACGCAAATGGCTTGACCAAATAGTCATCTGCGCCGCTGTCAAAACCCTTGACCTTGTCCGAGACAGTATCTTTAGCCGTCAACATCAAAATCGGCGTCTCGCCGCCCGAACGCAAACGCCGCGCGACTTCCAAGCCATCCAGCCCGGGCAACATCACATCGAGAATCACCAGGTCCGGGGCATTGTCGCGCGCCGCCTTGAGACCGGTCTCGCCGTCATTCGTGACCTCGACCTTGTATCCTTCATACGCCAGTCCACGACGCAGAAAATCAGCAATCTTTATTTCGTCTTCGATGATGAGAATTCGCTCCGCCATACCGCCATTATAAATCAAAAAAGGCGATTCGCGTAGAGCGATTCCCCTCAAGCGTTCCCGCCCTTGCCCGTGCGATAATTAATTTCGCCCGCCTCTTGCAAGGGCAACAGGGCATCATTCCACCGTCAAACCGTCCACCAAAATATGGTCACCGACCGCGCCATCCTCATCCACTTCCAGCCGCGCTCCCGTCGCCGGGTCATAAAGCCCAACTTCAACCTTTGCAGCCCCCTCGAGCGCGTCCGCTGCGCTCGTAAAGGTATATACATCCGCAATATATTCGTCTTTTTGCCAGGTGTCTGTTGGCGCATCGCCGTTCAACGGCGGCGCATCTTTTTGCCCTATCACTTTGCCATTCGCATCCAACAGATGCACAAAAACCGTATAGGGTTTGTCAGTCGCGCGCCGCGCATGCCAGTACAAGGTTATCTCGAACGGGTCGCCCGCGCGCAAAGTCGTTTCCGGCAAATCGTACCCGAGCAGTTCAATTGCCTCGCCAAAACGCGCCAAACGCTTTGTCTGCGGACTGGGCTGCTCAAACACGCGCGTCCGTCCTACAATCTCAATTCCGGCGATCGGCACACCATCGGCGCGTCCGACCGTTTTCCCATCCTGCCCGACGACGGTCAGGCGAATTTGAGCTCTTGCGCGCGGCGCATCTTCCGGCACCGCAAAATCGTGAACGCTCCGCACATATTCCCCTGCGCGCCATTGCGACGTAGGATACACCCCTTCCAACAACACGCTCTCTTGGCGCGCAATTTCCTCCCCATCTTGCGTCAATGCGATTAAGCGCACCTTAAAATCTTCGGTCAACGTGGCATCCGCCTTCCAGAACAGGATCGCACGCCAGCTCCCCCCTGCCTCCACTTCACCAACCGCATCCGAGCCAAAAAACTCGATGTCTCCAAACCGCTCTCGATTGGGATACCGCACTTGCAAATCCGGCTGTGTTTCGGGCGCCTCCCCGCGCGCAATCGCCACATCGCCCAGCTGTATCGGCGATGTCGGCATTTCGCCCTGTTTCACCAACGGCAGTGTGCCGTTGTTCGACCCAAGCGCGACGGCGAGCGAGTAGTTTTGCGGCGGCGCATCCACCGGAATCGGAAGCGCAAGCAATGTCACCACCATGTCATCAGTTTGCCACTGCGAAGGGGTATAGCCGAGCGATGCAACTTCACTCCACGTATAGCGCAAGCGGTCCTGCAACGCGCCGATCCATGCCAACCCATCCGCATCGCTCGCAGAGGGCGCCAGAATCTGCCACCACAATTCCGCATTCAAGGTCCCGCCCGATTTCGCGTCTTGCGGCAAAACCGCTTTGCGAATCAACAGCTGCCCATCCTGGGTCTGCGCCACGGTATTCAGCTCGCGCGTCGTCCGCAGGGCTTGGAGCGCCTCTTGCGTCAATTTGTAAATCTCGACCTCTATGCTGCCGTCTTGCAGTTTGGACGTATAGAGTGGAGGGTCGGCAAGAAACTGCCGCTTGAACGATTCATTCACCGGTCCGCTGCGCGGGTTGACGATATACGCGCTCGTGCGCGCGGGCAGGACAAATGTATCGGCCCCCTGCAAAAACTGAGCGCTGTCCCGATTCCTCGCCACAAGGTTGAACGCCCCGCGGTCCAGATCATTTGCAAATTCTGCCGAAATCAGGGCGCGTTCATCCGTGCGATGTTCGTCCAGCCAGCGCGCCGCCGTTGCCAGGTCCGCGCGCTGTATCAATCGGACCTCGGGGTTATTCGTCCACGTTACAAAATATGCCTCTATCCCGCCGACTGCCGCCACCAAAACCAATCCCACCGCGACCACCCCAAAACCGATGTGCGCGCTCCGTCCCCATCGCTCTGTCACAAGCATGCGCGCCTCGTCCAACGCCAGCGCAGGCATCAGAAATGCCGCGCCAATCGCCCCCGTCGCGCGGTGCTGTGACAAATCACTTGCGCTCAAAATGCTCGGCAGAAGCATGACAAACAACCAGCTCAACGCCAGCGCATAGGGTGCGCGCTTGATGCGCCAAAACGACACGCCAATACCGACATAAAACAGGGTCGCCCAAAGCGGGTCAAAAATCGGGCGCAGCGCCACGTTGTAACGCCACTCGGGGTCGCCGCTGACACCAAACATCCCAAGCACCCGCACCACATTGTTGATGAGCGGAAGCGGATTGCCTTGTCGCAAGGCATCCATATCTCCGCTCAAATCCCCCAGCCGCGCCAGAGCAGTGTCGGGATGCGTGGTAATAAAATCAAAGAGCGGATAATAGACGAGCGCGGCAGCGACCAAGATCACAGGGACCAGCCGCACATTCCCGCCCCAGGTCTTGCGATGAAACAACAACGTATAAAATATAAAGACCAGCAAGGCAGCAGGCACAAAAATCCCCGAGCGATACGTATACGCAGACAACCCTGCCAGAAGCCCTGACAACACCAACAAAACCCTGTTCCCGCGCGTCCAGCCCGTCCAGAAAACATAAAACGTCGCCGCCGCCAACAAATACGTGCTGATGGTATGCAGCCCGATCCGCGACTCGTACAAATGCCAAAACGACACCGTAATTCCTGCTGCCGCAATCAGCGCAATCAAGTCCGCGCTCGTCCTGTCCCCGCGCCCGGTGAATTCCTTTGAAAACATGTCGCGCGCGAGCAGATAGGTCAAGACCAGCGCGCCAAATCCGCACACCGCTGCCGTGCCCCTCAACGCCCAGACATTCTCCCCAAATACGCGCATCATCGCTGCCGTCAAATACATAAACAACGGCTCGTTGCCGCGATTCAATTCAAAAAAGATCGGGTATTGCCCTCCGAGAACAGTTTGGGCAAAATTGGCGACAAACACTTCGTCATGCTGGACACCCGGCGGAAACCGGTCTAGCGCAAAAAATCGCAGCAGGAGCGCCGCGACCATGACGCCACCTGCCAGCCAAACCAGCCACGAGACTTTCGAAACCAGAGTTTTCAGATCTGCCATGACGTGAAATTATACTGCCGTATCATGCCGCCAAAGAAAAACCCCTCTACCACTCGGCAAAGGGGCGTCTCGGTGATTTATGATTGCCTGTCTCGCATTCCCGATCATGGCAGTATAAACGTAGACACTGCGCTCGTCGGACTGACGGGCTGAAAATCCCCCGCCTGACATGCTTCCTGGCTCGGCGCTTGAACCGCAGTCACCGTCCAACGGAACAGGTTGTCCACCGCCTCGTTGCGATATTCCGTGACCGTGACACCCGATCGTTGGTCTACGCTGTTTTCGTGTGTGCACAAGACAAGTGTAGACGTTGAATTCTGCGTCCGGTCCGTAAATGTAATGACGAGCCGATAGAACTGGTCCGGCGGCAATGTTTGCGGGATCGAAAGGTTTCCAAACTCGTCCACGCCCCAACTCATTCGAATCCTGTCCGAGCCAATGCTATCGCCACTCGGCGGCACATTCAACGTCGGAGCAAGATAAAGAAACTGTGAGGTTGGCTCCGGCGACAGTTCCGGCGTTGGCGGTTCCACCACTTCAGGGGTCGGAGATACGCCCGCGGTAGGTTTCACCGGAACGGGAGTAGCAACAACAGCCGCCTCGGTCGGAGCTACAGTCGCCGGGGCAGCAGTCGCTGGGGGCGGCGTCAAAGTCGGCTGAGCCGTAGCCGTCGCCAATTGAACGGGCGGGGTAAACGCCACAATAGTCGGCTCGGCAACATCAGTCTCTTGGGCTGGCGCGATCGGCGAGACAAACGCATTGATGCCCGCCACAGCGGCGATAAATAACGTCGCGCCCAGCATAACCAATACAGCCCGAAACGCGCGGTCGCTTGCTTGTTCCTGCTCCAGAGTAAAAAGCGTCATGCGCCCCGCGCGGCGCGCGTCAAACAGCATCTTGATGCCAAACAACACGGCAAGCACGCCCGCGATGTAAAAAAAGATGGCATATGTATCCAATAATTCAAGAAACGCAGTCATGGAGAAAACACAGTCGAATCGAGTGAAATGTCCTGCTCTCAAAACGCCGGGGGTGGGATGCGCTTGCCGACGCCGCGCATTGTAAGGCGTTTTGCAGGATAAGCCAAATTGTCCGAAAAAAGGCGATTTCGGGGAAAAATTGAGCCATGCCCCACGGACATTCGAGCGCCCCCGGAAGGCATGGCACACAAATCACGGTCCTGTCAGCTCTGCGGTCTAGCAGGTTGTCGGAGTGAAATCAAATTATAGTTATCTTTGCGATACTACGACGCGCGTTCATAGTTGCAAACGAGATCTCTCCGACAACCTGCTAGTGCAACAACATGATGAAATTGCCGAGTCAAGTGCTGGCGCGCGAGTTATAAAACTCGATATTCGACTACGCAATCTCATGTTGTTGCACGGCGTTGGTGCATGAATCAAAAATCAGACGCACAGCAATCCCTTGGTGGGGGATTGGCTCAGGCGACTTTGTAACTCTGTGGCATCCCGGCGTGCGTCATCTTGTTTAGAGCGACACAGCGAATC
>JADZCJ010000023.1 GCA_020851635.1 Anaerolineae bacterium | reverse complement strand
GATTCGCTGTGTCGCTCTAAACAAGATGACGCACGCCGGGATGCCACAGAGTTACAAAGTCGCCTGAGCCAATCCCCCACCAAGGGATTGCTGTGCGTCTGATTTTTGATTCATGCACCAACGCCGTTCGTTTCTGCGCATCCGCACGTGATCATATCAACCTTGAGCGGATTGGGGACCCTGGGACTGTTCCTGATCGGACGGCGATATGCTCCCTCTCCGGAGCACAATCGCACCGTCACGCTCATGGTGATCGCCGCGCTGCTTGTTCTCGGCTTGCAAATCATTGTCGTGACCTGGCTGCCGGCTGCGATTCTGGTTGAATTTCAGCTCATGCGCGCCGGAATCTGGATCACGGTTTTTGGAATTCTCTACATGACAAATTATCTCGCCACCACCCGCGTGTCCCGGACTCTGCCGCGCGCGGATTGGGCGCTGCTCGCCGCCTCGTTTTATCTGGCGTTTGTTTCTTTTGTCCCGGTTGTCGTTTGGGGCATTCTGCGCTGGGGAAAGGGACAGGTCCGGCGCAGGATCGTCGCCGTGACCTTTGCTGTCTGCGCGATGGTATATGCCGCGACACTCGTGCTGGCAATGAACTTGTGGCAGCCGGTCATCAACATCTATCCGCCCGAGACGGCATGGAATCGGGTGCAGTTCTGGGCGCGGGACAATACGCCCAGGGACGCGATCTTTATCACGCCGCCCGAGATTTGGTGGTTGTTTACTTCTGACTGGCGCGTTTTTTCTGAACGCTCTACCGTGGTGACCCTTTCCGAGCTGTTGGAAATTTCCTTTACCCCGAATTATCTCGATACGTGGGTGGGGCGTTTCAACGACCTCGCCCCGGGCGCGCTGTCGCAATTGAACGGCAATCCTGCCGACAATACGCGCATTGTCTCGAAAGCGTTCTATAGTTTGACCGATCAAGACCTGCTGCGCCTCGCGTGTAAATATCGAGCCGCCTATCTCGTCGTCGAAAAGCCGCATCACTATAATTTCACGGTCGCGCATCAGAACGATGGTTTTGTGGTCTATGTCATGCCTTTGGAAGCTTGCGGGGCAGGATAGCCGGCTGAAATTTGCTGCGTGTTTAGAAAACAGACGGGAGACTGTTTCGGACCATCGGAACAGTCTCCCGTCTCTCTTTCAAGGCGACGGTGGGAATTGAACCCACGATCAGGCTTTTGCAGAGCCTTGCCTTAGCCACTTGGCCACGTCGCCGCGTATTCCACCGCGTTTGTGCGAGTATAACTCAATCAATCCCCATGTCAAATTAAATTACGGTTGACCACCCCTGGGACCGCCCCTGGGACCGCCCCTGGGACCGCCAATCTCCTGATTGGCAGGAGAATGCCAATCGGGAGATTGGCGGTCCCAGGTCCCGGTTTCTTATGGCGGCGCAATCCGGTAGAGGGTGAGCGCCGTATTTTTGTAGAGGAATGTGGCGCGGGGGTGCGTTTTGAGAAAGGTGTCTTGCAACGAATCGTTCTCGGCGACCACGTATTCGCTCTGCCAAAATACCAGAAATGCTTCGAGAAATTTGGGGTCTGCCTGCGGGTCATAAAAGCGGTCAATCTGCTGCCCGCGCGTGTCTTCCGGCTTTTGTGCGTCGTTGGACAGAACAATTGCGTTATAGCTGTAGGCGGGAGCAAAGCGCGTGAGGCGGCGCGGGAGCATTACGTTGGCAGGTTGGGTCAGCGTGCGGTCCAGAACGCGCAGCATGTCCTCGACCTGCGGTTCGAGCGCGTGGTCCTGTTGAAAATTGCTGATCACGCGCGCAAAATTCGGCGTGGACAAGCTAAACGCAAGCAGCGCCGTCACGGCGAGCGCGACCGCCAGCGCCGGTCGCCTGGAGCGTTCCGTTGCGCCGAAATACAAGAGTGTTTCTGTGAGGATGAACGCCGACGGGACGAGCCAGGTGACGCGCCACAGCTGCCACGGAGTGAGCATTTCGCCGAGGATTTTTGCCGTGAATGGATTAAACACCAGCGCCAGCGGCACGAGCGTCGTACCCCACAGGAATTGAATCCGCGCGCCCGAGACTTGCGACGAGTCCGAGACCTTCGAGGTCTCAAAAGACCTCGAAGGTCTCAAGTTGGCGACAAACAACACCACGAGCGGAAGCGAAAAAAGGACGATCGGGTTCGCCAGGAGCAGAGGGTCGGCGATGTAGAATGGACCTTGAAAGAGCAAACGCCCGTCGCTGATACGTATATACGCTTCCACCTCCGGTGAATTGACCGTAAAGACGACCGGCAGAGTGGTGACGCGGATGACGAGTGGGGCGAGCAGAGCGGGGATGGCGGCGACGACCAGCGCGAGCCAGCGTTTGCGCGGGAACGGCGCGCGTGAGAGGAGATTAAAGAGCGCAAAACCCGCCAGACCGATCACCACCAAAAACAAGCTTACGGGATGCACCCAGAGTCCTGCAACAATGACCGCGCCAAACGCGATCCAATGCGCGGTCTTGCCCGCGCCGAGAAATCTCCAGGCAAAGGTGAATGCGAGCGGCAGCACAATCAACCAGACCAGAAATTTGTCCTGTGCGCTCCGCACAAAAAAACCGCGCCCCCAACCGTCCATGTTCGCCCAGGTTACATAAATTACAAGCTGGATCACCACTGCGACGAGCGCGGCGTTTGTGCGCCCAAAAAATTCTCTTGCCCATCCGTAAAAACTGATCAACGCCAGCGGCGCGAGCAGCGCGGGCAGCCAGTCGCGCAGCAGCGTCACTACGTCCGCGTCGAGCCACTGCCCCAAAAACGCCTGCAGAAAAATCCAGATGTGAAACGCATACCGCAGACTGTATCGCGCTTCGGATGCGGCGAGAATCCGGAACGGGTCACTGCCGATAAACTGCTGGGTGATTTGCAGATACCCCCAATCGTCCGCATCGCGCGGTCCCGCCCACACGACGAGGGCGACGATCACACACAACACCCCAACCACAATCTCTGCCAACCGGTCATTTCGAATCGAGACGCTGGTGGCAGATTCGCGCGAAACCTTCGAGGTTTCCAAAACCTCGAAGGTTTCGCGGATGGGCGCCGTGCGCCACCACGCCGCCAGCGTCAATGTCCACAACCCCGCCACAAAGACGATCCGAAACGTCAGCCAGTTGGAGCCGAGCAATTGCAGCGCGGTCGCGGCAAGCGCCCACACGGCAAGCCCAAACACAAAAAACGCGGGCAGCCGCGTCAGTGTAATTTCGCCGCGGTCAGGGAACAGAATCCTTTCAAACAGATACCCCGGCAGAAAAAGGGCGAAAAAAATTCCGAATGGGATTGCCGCAGCTCCCGGCAGCTGTGCGGGCGCGACGGCAAGCAGAGTTGCCAGCCCCGCGAGCGCGACCCACACCACCAAGCGCAAAAAAGCGCGCCCTTGCGGTGCGCGCGATTTATCATGGATGGTCTGGTCCTGTCTGCCGATTTTATTTGCCCCCGTCGCCAATCACATCGTTCACACCTTCGAGACGCTGATTTTCTGCGCTGCGCTTGTCGCTCCCGCGGGTCATGGCGCCGTTATATTCCTGCGAGTCCCCGCTCAAGACCCAGCCCGAGAGGACGAGCGGAATTGCAGGATCACTCGCCGCGATCCACTGTCCGTTATACAAACGCGCAAAGTGCACGTGACTGGTCTGCGAATCGCCGCCCTGGCACGAGGGGTTGCCGATAGGATCATTGGTCTTGACCCTGGTCCCGACCTCCACGCGTCCTTCATCGCCCATGTGCATATACAAGAGCGCCCAACCCGTGCCCTGAAACCCGTCGCCATCCAAATCCAGCACCACGCGCCCATTCTCGGACGAGGTAACCACTCCCGGCGCGGCGGCAACTGCCCAATATGTGGACTGCCAGCACGACCCGGCCTGGTCGGCGGGCGCAAAATCCACCGCCGCCCACGGACTGCCATCCACCCATCCGGCGTGCGGTCCGCCCGTAAAGAACCACTGCTTGCCGTCTTCCAATGGCAGACGCAGGGTGGGCTGTTTCAAATCCTTGGGCAGCCGTTGGTCCACCGCATACTGCGCGGGGTCGCCAAAAAGTTTCTCGTATGTCGCGCGATAGCCCCGCTCCGAGACAAGCGGCTGCCAGTCCTCCCATGTCGCGGTCTTGGCAAGCACATATTGAATCCCTGCCGAGCCGGGGTTCAGGTCCCATGCGACGCGCGCTCGTTCACGGTCGGTAAATTCGAGAATGCCAAAACGTCCGGTGATTTTTCCGTAATAACCCGCATTGATTTGGTTCGCCGCCCAAAATAGCTCGCGATACAAATCCTCTCGCGCGTTGACGTGCGCTCCGACGGGATAGGCGATTTGGGCGCCGGTCAAACTTGACGAGGTGACCCAGCCGCCCTGAAGTTCGATCAATGCCAACAGCGCGCGCGGTCCCACGCTGAACCGTTCCGCCACGAGCTGGACGATTTCGGGTCCGGTCATGTCCCGGCGTTCCACATAGACCGAATAATTTGCCAAATAGCTGTTCGGGTATTTTTCCAGGAATTTGGCAACGTCAAAATCTTTGTAGGCGGGACCATAGACCACTTCGCTGTCGGGCAAAATCTCCCGGGCAGGTCCCTCTCTTTCGATAAAGGTGGGGATTTTCAAGACCTGACCGATCTGGAGCGAATGGGGGTCGGTCAGTCCGTTCACCTCCATCAGTTCTTCGATGCTCATGTTAAACTGCGCGCTGATGCCGCCGAGTGTGTCGCCGTATGTAACCTTGTACTCGGTAAAGACCGGACCGGGCGTGGGGGAGGGTCTGCGTGTTTCAGTCGCTTCGGGTGAGGGGGTCGCCGTGCCCGAGTTCCCAAAAGGCAGCTGGATCAGCGGGCGCGGGGTGGGGGCGGGAGTTGCGTTCGGGTTGGAGGTCGGCGTCGCTTGCCCCGAACAGGCGGCGAGCAGCCATGCCAAACCGAGCGCCAAAAGCAGTCGTGGAATCATACGGACACCATTTTATCAATTTGAAGCATCGTGACAAGTGATGTATCCTGACAAGGATGGGGCATACTCTATTTTTTTGTTCTTGGAATATCCAGGTCGGGATGAAGCGAGAGCGGATTCTGGACATCGTCCGAAATCATCGTGATTTTCGAAATGTGGATGTGATTGCGCTTCAGGAGACTTCGGCGAACGCGCAAAGCGATGATGCCTCTGCCATCGCCCGCGCGTTGGGCAAATCTTTTACCTCGTACCAGCACATTTACCACCACCTCAAGGCGCGCCCGCAGGCGAATGGTCTGGTGTGGAATACCGAGCGGGTGCATTTTGACGCGGTCCGACATCATGTTTTGCCGAACCATACGCAGGTTCGCATCCCGCGCGCAGAACGCGCCCTGCTCAATCGCGTCAAACACCAGTCGCGCGTCAATCTGGTCGGGTATGGCACGTTTCAAAATCACACCCTCAGCGTCTGCACCGCCCATCTCGATGTCATCGGCTATCGGTTCAAACGCCAGCAATTTCGAGCGATTCTTGACGATTTGCGGTCGCGCCCCGATGCCGAACTCTCTATTCTCGCGGGCGATTTCAACACTTTTCGTTTTGGCGGCAAGCCCACCTGGGCGCATCTCAAGCATGATGCGGCGGAATTGGGTCTGCGGGCGATTTCGGACGAGATCCCCTGGACCCAGGCAATCCGTGCGCTGCATCTCCGTCAAAAACTGGACGAAATCTTTGTTGCCAGTCGTTGTCCAATCCACAGCAAGGTGTGGACGCTCGACGTTCAGGGTTCTGACCATCTGCCGATTTTTGCAGAGATTACCATCGAATAGGACTCGGTCCGCAAACTCGCATAAATCCAAGATACCAGAGACCTCAAGATTTTGTGCGAATGTTATTGGCTGACCTCACTTGATCACCACCACTGTCCCTTCGTCCACCCCGCTCACGATCTCGGTATTTGTCCCGTCCGAAAGACCAGTTTCGACCACCACGTTCCGCGTTCCGTTCCCATCGCGCACGATCACTATCTTTTGCGACCCCGCGCTCTTGACCGCGCGCAGGGGCACGCGCAGTACGCCGGTGCGTTCCACCGTCGCGATATTTGCCGTCGCGCCCATGCCCGGACGCAGCTCAAGTTCGGTCGGGTCGAGCGTGATGACCGCCTGATAAACGGTTGCGCCGCGATCGTTTGAGGCGGCGGGAAACAACCGCGTCAATTTCCCCGTCGCGCTCTTGCCGGGAAATGCGTCAAACCGCAAATCCACCGTCTGTCCCTCCCTGACCTCTGCCACGTCAATCTCGTCAATCTCGGCGAGCAGTTCCAAACGTTCCAGATCGGACAATTCGACCACCGGGTTATATCCGCCGAGCAGCTGCCCGGGTTCCACCGAAACGCCGGTAATGGTCCCGGCAAACGGCGCATAGAGTCGGGTCTGCGCCAGCGCCTCTTGCGCGGCTTGCAACTCGAGCCGCGCGCTCTCGATTGCGCGCTCCAGATCGTCCACCTGACCCGCCGTGGGTCCGCGCGTCTGACGCTTAAAGTTTGCGCGGGCAATTTCATAGTCGCTCTGTGCGAGTTCTTGCGCCACGCGGTTGTCGTCGGTCGGATCGTCGTCGTAGCGGTCCTCGGCGGCAGCCAGCGCCAGCGCGGCTTTTTTCAAGCTTTGCTGCGCGATTTCCAGGTCTTGGGCGTTGGGCGGCGCTTGCGCCTCCGCCAGGTCCTGGAGCCGCGCTGTCAGATTCATTTCTGCCTGTTGCCGTCGCCGCCGCGTTTCGGGCGCATCCAATTCCGCCAGCACCTGGTCCTTTTCGACCGCGTCGCCTTCCTGCGCATTGACACTTGCCACACGCCCCGCAAATGGAAAGGCGAGTTGCACGGCGGACTCGGAGCGCACGCGCGCGTTGGCGTTGACCGTCGCTTTCAAATCACCGCGCGTGACCGTCGCTGTCTGCGGCAGCTGTGTTGACGGCTGGTTCTGCAAGAAATACGCGCAGCCCCCGACCAGGAGGGCAACCGCAGCAAGCACAACCCAAAAAAGAGGGCGACGCCCAAGAGGTGGATTGGTTTTATTCATTTGAATTTGCATCTGTGGGCGCAAGTGTCGCGCGGTCCAACTCGAATGCTGCCCAATTTGTGTCCAGCAGCACAACGTTGAGCGCAAACGGCGTCGGCGCAAGTTTGGATGTATCGAACGCGATGGGCACCTGATTCTTGCCCACATCCAAAGCAACGGGGACGAATGTGCGCGCAATCACACTGCCGCTTGTCGCGTCTTGCAGCGCCGCGCCGAGCGCAAAACTCCCCGCGCGCCCGGAATTGACGACCACTTGAAATTGCGAACTGTCCGTCGCAGAAACTCTGCTCATGTTCCGATCAATCGTAACATCGGACGGATTCACGGCGAACAACGCTTCGCTCGCGCGTTCCACACCCGCGCCCGTTGCCTCGACTGTAAGCGTATGCCATCCCGCGCGCAAGGGCGAATAGGCGCCGGCAAATACCCCGTCGTTCGCCGCCCCGTCATCATGTAAACCATCGTCAAATAATTCAATGTCAAACAACTCGAACGGCTCCCCCGATTTCTGTGCGGGTTCCGCCATTCGAGCGCGCATCGTCGTCCCTTGAACGGGCTGCGTTAGCTGCGCCTGTATTTGTATCGCGCCGCCCAAATTCACATCTGGTATCTCGCGGAGAACCAGCCGCTGCGGCGAATCGAGTTCGACATACGTTGAAGCTTGAATTGGCTGCGCCCCGCTGTCCGTCCGCGCCAAGACCAGTTGCCATTCGCCCGGCGGAGCATCTTGTATTACATACCCGCTGAAACTCGCGATATCGGTCGAGAGCGACAAGACACCTGAATCGTCCTCGCGCGGCAAGTCATCCGGCTCGTATGTCTCGCCGCCCGGCGCGACGAGAGAAAAATCAATCTCCCCGCCGGGATAATAGGCAATAAACCGCGCCGACGAATTTTCGTCAATCACCACGCTATTCGTGATCGTCTCCCCCGCCCGAATCTCGCGCGTCACCACCGGCGTATGATTCGGTCCCTTTCCGCTGTCCTCGTAGGGAACGCTCGCCGCCGCATTCCGGTCCCCGTCGGGAACGTTCCGTACCTCCCACCCAATCGGCGCGTTGTCCCGATTAAAGAGAGCATTCCGCAAATACCTCTCCCACGTCGCGCGCGGGTACAAATAGCCCGTCAGGTCCAGCGGCACAGGTTCGGGACCCCAATCGTGCAAATCGGCGTTGACATGATGGCGCACGTTCGGCGCATCGAGCGCGAGGGCGCTTGCAACCGAAATCAGCGCGTCGCTCGCGGGCATGTCCTCCAGAAATGCCATCCCCGTCTGCTCGCGCGCATCGCCGATCAATAGATCATACGGCACGGCGCGGTTTGGGGCGCGCGTTTCATTCACAACCTGTTGTGCGTATTCGGGTGAGAGTTCAATCGCCGAGGGCTGATCGGGCTTGGCGAGAATCTGCTGAACCAGAATCGGCTTCCACACCTCCACCCCCGCTTGCGGCGTGCCGAGAATGATCACGCGGTTCACGTCATTCCCATACAACGATGTTTCCAGATATGCGCGGCTGTTCATTCCGCCCATCGAAAAGCCGACGAGATTCACCTTGTCGGCGCCCGTCGCCCCTTTCACTCGCGCGATTTCATCGCGGATGACTGCGGCGTTTTGATACAGGGTGTTTTCCGGTTTGACGCCCTCCGCATAAAACATCGGAATCCCGTCGCGGTCGGCGAAACTTTTCAGAAACCGAAACTCGCTCGATTCGAGCGTGTCATCTCCCGCGACCGTCCAGCCGTGCACCAGCACGACCGGGTAGGGTGTGGGTGGCGTCGGCGCGTTCCCGTGATGCGCCATCAACACCCCGCGCGGCGTCCCCAGCCAGATGCGTTCCTGGTAATCTTTGCCAAAGGCGGTAATTTGCGCGTCCCCCAAATTCGCCGCGCTCAGCCCCGCGTCAATCCGCTCTGCGCTGTCATTCGCCGCCCACGCGCCATCCTTGAGCGTATAGCGCGCGTCGTCGGTCGCCAGATACCATTTCCCGTCGAACGCATCAATCCGCCGCACACGCGCCTCTCCGACGTTTTCATCGCGCGTCCATGCTGTGCCATCAAAATGATATGCGCCGTCGTCCGTGCCAACCCACGGCAGTTCATCCTGGTCCAGCGTGATCGCGGTAACCTCGTTCGCAAAACGCTCAAACGTCGTCCACGTATTCTGCGCGGTATCGAAACGGGCGATGCCATTGCCCAGTGTCCCGACCCAGAGTTGATTTGACGAATCTACCGCGAGCGCGGTCACAAAATTGGAGGGAATGTCCGAGTTTTCGAGGTTATAGGGGGTGAGAACGCGCGTGGTCGGATCGAGGACCGCAATTCCGCCGCTCTGCGTCGCGAACCAGATCCGTCCATCGGGCGCGACGGTGAGCGCCGTAATCCAGCTGTCGCCCAACCCATGCGCGGCAGTATAACTGACCCAGCCCGCATCGGAAATATGCGTCGCGCCCTCCGTCGTGCCGACCCACACGCTGCCGTTCGGCTCGAACGCAATCGCGGTCACAAAATCACCCGCGAGACCGTCGCGGGTGGTATACATTTTTAGGTTGAGGTCTTGCGCAGCGGAAACGGAAAACGTAGCGAGGAACGCGGCAAGCAAGAGAGCTGTGATGACAATGGAACGCAGAAATGACATTCAAAGAAAAAGAAATACAGATCAGGGCAAAGGGGCGTGGCGAGAATTGTAGCATAATTTATCCCGCGCGCAGATTTTCCTTTTTCTCGCCCCGAGATTTTCTTTTAATCTCCCCTTAAACTAGTACGCCACCAACCTGCAAGTTGAACTGAAAATAAACCGCACCACCAATTATAGCTTGAGCGCCCGCGTCGCAATATACGTCGGCATGAATTGGCTCAACGTCATTTCAGTGTGATAGTCCTCGTACAGGCCGGTTAGAAAAAAACCGGCGTCGAGCTGCCCGCCGAGCTGGTCGGTCAGCGTATGGCTGTGCTCGAGCGGCACCTTATCCGCGATCAATTTTTCCAATTCTGCCGCGGGCAATTGCTCCGTGTCCGAATAGGGCAGCTTGAATTTCACCGTCAGCGGCTCCTTGCCGTCCAACGCATCATACGGGAACGCATAGACCACCGGGTTCATGAATCCCGCGAGCAGAATGCCCCCGTGCCGCAGCACGCGAAACGCCTCTCGATAGATCGGACGCACCTGCGGGATAAACAGGTTCGAGACGGGATGAAACACAAGGTCGAACGACTCGGCCGCCAGCATGGACAAATCGCGCGCGTCGCCTTGAATCGTCCGAATTGACAACCCTTCGCGCTTGGCGACCATGCGGTCGCGCTCCAACTGTTTGGGCGAATTGTCCAGCACGGTCACATTCGCCCCCGCCGCGGCAAACGTCGGCGCTTGCTGGCCCCCGCCCGACGCCAACCCCAAAATGTCCTTGCCGCGCACCTCGCCAAACCATTCGCGCGGCACAAATTTCTGCTCGGTCAACAGCACGTCCCAATCCCCGCGCCGCGCCCGCGCAATCACCTCCGGCGACACGGGCTGTGTCCACGGATTCCCTTTTACGACCTCTTTGTCCCACGCCTCACGGTTATAGTCTCGAACGTCCATCTTGTCCTCACAAAAAAGCCCGCGTCATTTGGATTGACGCGGGCAGCTTGATTCTGCAAGAGCTCTATGCTTGCGTTTCGCGACCCGGATCCTGCGCCGCTTCACTCTCTTGAACGCGCGGCAAATCCTTGAGCGTCTTGATAATATCAATCCCCGTCAACGCTTCGACGGTGGCGGGCACCTGCGAAACAATATTCGCCACGTCCTGCGAGACTTTGGACGCGCCCGCGCCCGCGCCGTCGCCCCCGCCGTTGCTGATCACCACGATACGGTCCGTCTTGGACAGCGGTTCTGAAATCGCTGCCGCGATTTTGGGCATCGCTTCGATGAGCTGCTGGATGATCGCCGCCTGGTTGTATTCGCGCCACGCTTCGGCTTTTTTCTTCATCGCTTCGGCCTCGGCAAAGCCCTGCGCCTGAATCACGTCGGCCTCCGCCAGCCCGCGCGCCTTGTTCGCTTCGGCTTCGGCGAAACCCTGCGCCCGCACGACATCCGCTTCCGCCAACCCGCGCGCCTTGTTTGCTTCGGCGAGACCGTTTGCTTCTGTCACGGTGCGATACTTGTCGCCGTCGGCAATCGTCCTTATGCGGTACTGTTCCGCCTCGGCGGGCTTGCGAATGGTCGCTTCCAATTCGCGCTCGCGGCGCAAAACTTCTTGCTCCTGGACCTTGATCTGCTTTTCCTTTTCGATGACCTGCACCTGCACCTGCTCGGCGGTGACTTCTTGATTGCTCTTGTTGCGCTGCAGTTCATACGCCAGCTCTGCCGCCGCGCGATTGCGGTTCACTTCGGCATCATAGGCTGACTTTTGGACCTGGAAATTCTTGTCCGCCTCTGCAATCTTGGTCGCCGCAATAAATCGCGCCTGTTCGCCTTCCTGGTCCGCGCCCGCCGCTTTGATTTTTGCGTCGCGCGTGGCGAGAGCTTCGCCGATCGCCGCATCGCGCTTGACCTCGGCGGTGCGGGCGACGCCGAGCGAGTCGAGGTATTTCTGGTCGTCGCGAATATCCTTGATCGTGAACGAAATGATCCCGATGCCCATGTTCGCCATATCACCCGCCGACACTTCCTGAACGCGCGTGGCAAACTGGTCGCGGTCACGATAAATCTCTTCGACGGTCAACGTGCCCACGATGGCGCGCAAATGCCCTTCCAGTGTTTGCAGGGCGACCTGTTTGATTTCGTCGGTGGTTTTCGAGAGAAATTGTTCCGCCGCGGTCGCAATCGAAACTTCGTCACTGCGGACCTTGACCTGGGCAATCCCGTCCACGGTAACGGCAACGCCCTGTGCTGTGTAAACGCGCGGCGTTTCTACTTCGATGGTCATGATTTCGAGCGACAGCCGCTTTGCCGATTCGAGCACAGGAAAGACAATGGTGCCGCCGCCCTTGACGATGCGATAGCCCACGCGTTCCTTTTTTCCGGTAACGGGGTCCGTGCGCGTCGAGCCGCGTCCCGAAATAATCAAGGCTTCATTCGGTCCGACCTTTTGATAGCGTCCCGAAATGACCAGCAGCAATATCACAATCACAAAAATGACTGCAATGATCGCAATCGCAACAATGAGCGGATTGTTCATCCTTGCCTCCCGTAGATGGAATCGTTGTTATTTGAGCCGAACGTTCAGGACCGTGCCCGTCATACTTTCGACAATGACCGCTGCGCCGCGCGGAATCGGTTGTCCGTTCGTCGAGCGGGCTTGCGCCGTTTGTCTCGAACCCATCGCCACATAGGTGACTTCGCCCACACTCGCGGCCGGGATCGGCGCGGTCACTTCAGCAGTGATGCCGATCAGGTCTCCTTGCTTGACCGCCGAAGACGCTTGCGGGGCGACAAACATGAAATAGAAAATCGCATGTGCACCGAGCGCGACGAGGATTCCGCCGACCACCGCCCAAATCACACTCGCCATCGCCGGCTGGTCAAACCCTCGCGTTGCGATAATGCCAATTGCGCCAAACGCCGTCATGAATGCGGCAATCGAGATCGGGCTGATATGCCCCAGCGAAACGTCGCCCCCTCCATCCAGCCCGGGCAGATCAAACGGCAAATCAAAATCCATGCCCGATAGCAGCGAAAACAGGGCATAGAGCACGCCAAGCCCGAGAAGGACGAGATAAAAAAGCTCCAGCGGGGTCAAGTCAAATGGCATATAGGTTCCTCGCGCGGCGGATTATAGCATGGACGTTGAGCGCCGGACTCCGGTTTTGACGAAAACGCCGAATTTGTATGTATACGCTCTTGCGCTTTCGAGGTAACACAAATCAGGCGCGCTCGCGCTCTTATTCGTCAAACAAAAACACCGGCTCCTGATAATAGCGCACATGTCGCTGTTTCATCTTGGCTTGTACCCACGCATCAAACCACGCATTTTTTTCTTCCAGAGATTGCGCGCTCTCCAGCACGTCCAACGGCATGTTAACCCGCAGCGCCCGCCCGGGAATGATATGCCGCGTAATGCCCATTGGGACGCGCGCGCCGCCGAGCGCAAGTTGAATGATCTCTGCCGGTTTATATCTCGGAAAAACCATCACGGCGGCGAGCCGCCGGGGGTCGGCGACGAGCTGTTCCAAATCGGTCGAAGCAACGCGATACAATTCGACTTTGGATTCGTACGAGCGCACCACCTCGTTCAGCGCATGTGCTTGTTCGCCGGGATCGCTGCTGCACCGCAACCCCGTAATCGTGCCATCGGTAAATTTCAAATATCCAAGAATTGTGCGCGCCTCCAGCTCCCGTTCTGCCCGCGCCAGGTCCATCTCGACCAGAGTCACGCAAGCCACACTGTCAAGCTCGCGCCGCAGGTCCTCGATCGAAATGTCGAGCAGCAGGTGATGCCACGATTCCAATTTCACCTGCGGCGAATTATAGTCCACGATCTGGACCAAAATGTCGGGTATGTCGAGCGCTTGCAGGGCGCTGGAGCGCGACGCGCCGTCGAGCACGACATAGCGCGTCTCTGTCCCATTCTCTGCCAGGGCAACCATCGGCGGATTTTTCAACACGCGGTCGGCGCGTAATTGTTCGACCAGTGTGTCAACCCGTTTGTATTCGATTTCTTCGTGCAAAAGGACCTGAGCAAGGGGGACAATCGAGAGTTTTAATTCGCTGGCTTTCATACATCCAGTATATAAGGAAAAAAAGAAATACAAAAAACAGGCAGACAAGTCGCCGCTTGTCTGCCTGTTGTTCAAAACAAACTCATCTGCCCGCCGGCATCGCCGGCTTGATTCTTGGTTTTATTTTTTTCCTTGACCAACGGTGGCGGCTGCTTGTATCCGTTTGTCGCCAGCCAGTCCGCGTCGGGCTTCCAACCAACCGCGCCAAAATCCACGCGCCCGTTCTCGTCAAACTCGACGCCTTCTTGTTCCAGCAGTATGCGCTGACGCGCCCCGTTCGCGCCGCCAATCGAAATTGTGCCGCGCGCATTGATCACCCGCTGCCACGGCACGTCCGGCGGACACGCATTCATCGCGTCACCGACCGCCCGCATATCGCTCAACCCCACCATCGCCCCCAACTGTCCATACGTCGTCACCTTGCCCGATGGGATCGCGCGGGCGAGCGCATAGATTTTCTCGAACAGATCGTTGGTCACCCGAATTCCTAGATCGCCACTTTGGGCAGCATCGAAATCGCCATTTCCACCTGCTCGCGCGGGTATTCGTAATCTTCCAAACCGCCCTTGAGATACTGTTCGTATCCGGCAAGGTCGAAATGTCCATGTCCGCACAGATTAAAGAGGATCGTTTTCTTTTCGCCCGCTTCTTTGGCTTTCAGCGCCTCCTGGATGACCACGCGGATCGCGTGCCCCGGTTCCGGCGCGGGCAGAATCCCTTCCTCGCGCGCAAACAGAACATTCGACTCGAACACCGCGTTTTGCGGGACGGCGACTGCCTCGATCAGACCTTCGTTATACAACTTGCAGACGATGGGCGCCATGCCGTGATACCGCAAGCCGCCGGCGTGAATGGGCGCAGGGATAAAGGACGAGCCGAGCGTATACATCTTGACCAGCGGAATGATTTGCCCGGTGTCGCCAAAATCGTAGGTATAAACCCCTTTGGTCAACGAGGGTGCGGCGGTCGGTTCGGCGGCGATGATGCGTGTGTTCTTTTCGCCCTTCATTTTGGCGCGTATAAACGGCAGCGCAATGCCCGCAAAGTTCGAGCCGCCGCCCGCGCAGCCCACCACGATATCGGGATACTCGCCCGCCATTTCCATTTGTTTGAGCGCTTCTTCGCCAATGATCGTTTGATGCATCAGCACATGATTCAGCACCGAGCCGAGCGAATATTTCGTGTCCTCGCGACCCGCCGCGTCTTCGACCGCTTCGCTGATGGCAAGCCCCAACGAACCGGTATGGTCGGGGTCTTGCGCCAGGAATTTACGACCCGTGTTGGTGTCCATCGAGGGGGAAGAGACGACCGAGCTGCCATAGGTCTCCATCAAAAAGCGACGGTATGGTTTCTGGCGAAAAGAAATCGCCACCATATACACTTTGCACTCGATATCATACAGTTGGCAGGCAAACGAGAGCGCGCTGCCCCATTGCCCGGCGCCCGTCTCTGTCGTGATACGTTTTGTGCCTTCTTGCTTGTTGTAATACGCCTGCGGCACGGCGGTATTGGGTTTGTGCGATCCCGACGGTGAGACGCCCTCGTATTTAAAGAAAATGTGCGCGGGTGTGTCCAGCGCTTTTTCCAGACGCCGCGCCCGAATCAACGGTGTCGGACGCCACAGTTTGTATGCTTCCCACACCTCTTCAGGAATATCTACAAAACTCGTCGCATACGGACCTACGCCGACTTCTTGCATGATCAACTGCATCGGAAAGAGTGGCGCCAGGTCCTGGGGTCCGATGGGCTGTCCTGTGCCGGGATGAATCACGGGCGGCAGCGGCGTTTCAAAATCGTTCAAAATGTTGTACCACGCCGTCGGCATTTCGTTCTCTTGCAGTAGATATTTGACTTGCTCGGACATTTTTCCCTCCTTTGGGAACAAATGCAGAATGTGAATTGCCGATTCTGCGAGATGATGTTTTGGCGGGTCCGCTATTGGGACCCCTAAGCAAGCAGAGTAAAGCCCACGCGTTCTTTGACGGTCTTGAGCGTGGGCGCAGAGCGCTCTGCCGCGCGCTCTGCCGCCGCGCGCATATAGTGGTCCAGGGCGGTCGCGTCTTGCATATACTGATTATAACGCTCTTGAATGGGTTTGAGCGCCTCGATGACCGCATCCGCCACCTGCCGTTTCAACGCGCCATAGAGCTGTCCCGCAAAGTGCGCCTGGATCTCGTCGCGTGATTTGCCTGTGAATGCCTGATACACGGTCAACAGATTGTTCACGCCGGCTTTTTTGGGGTCATCGCTAAAGACGATCTCTTTTTCGGAATCGGTGGTGGCGCGTTTCAACACGCTCCACACCTGGTCGGGCGAGTCCAACAAGCCGACCGCGTGGAAATTCTGGTTGACGGCGCTGCTCTTGCTCATTTTGGTGGTCGGCTCATCAAACCCCATAATCTTGGCGCCCACTTTTGGAATCATTCCGTCCGGCAGGTTGAACGTTTCGCCATACAGGTGATTAAAACGCAGCGAAATGTCGCGCGTCAATTCGATATGCTGGCGCTGGTCTTCGCCCACGGGAACATAGTCCGCCTGATACAACAGAATATCCGCCGCTTGCAGCACGGGGTAATCGAGCAAGCCCGTGCTCACGCTTTCTTGCTTGGCTGCTTTGTCCTTGTATTGGGTCATGCGCTCCAGCCAACCCACCGGCGTCACGCAATTCAAAATCCACGCCAATTCGGAATGTGCCGGGACGTGCGATTGCACAAACAAGAGACTCTTGTTGGGGTCAATGCCGCATGCCAACAGCAAGCCCACGGTCTGGCGAATCTTGTCGCGCAGCACCCGGGGGTCTTGAAAAATGGTGATCGCATGTAAATCAACGACACAAAAAATGCTGTCACACAAATCCTGGTCCGCCACCCAGTGCTTGATGGCGCCGAGATAATTCCCGATATGAAGATCGCCCGTCGGTTGAATTCCGGAAAAGACTATTTTCTTTTTCGTCACATCCGCCTCCAAGTATACTGCCTTTCTGCTGTCTGTGCGCTCTATCAAGGTTGGACTTGGTATTCCTTTTTGATGCTGATTTCGCCTTCCCCGTCCGAAATAAACAGTTCCAACGTCCCGCGCTCGCGGTCCGGAAAGAGGGATTGAAACTCGACCTCGTACTGGTTATCGAATCGCGCCTGCAGCTTGTCAAACAAGCGTTCCAGATCGTCGGGAGTTGGCGCTTCCATATAATCGCCCCCCGTGCGCTCTGCAATTTGCGCCAAGACCGCAGGCGCAAGGTCCTGATTCACCAGACCGATCGCATACACGGGCACGTTCGTTTTCGCAATGTCATTCAATGCCTGTTCACGCGTCGCCTTGCTGTTGTTGTCCGCCCCATCGGACAAGAGAATGATAGCTTGACGGTCGGCGCGGTTGGCGTGGCGTTTGCCCACCTCGACCAGCACGTCATACAGCGACGTATTGCCACCCGCCGTCAGCTGCGCAATCGCTTTGCTCGCCGATTCCTTGTCAGTCGAGCAGACGTGCGGTTCCGACACCTCTGTGGCAAAACGATACACACAGACATAATCATTCGGATAGAGTTTTGCAACCAGTCCGGCGGCTGCAAGCTGTGATTTTGCAAGAGCATCGCCGGTCATGCTTTTGCTGGTGTCCATAACCAGCACGACGACCAGTGGGTCCAACGCGCCGTTGACCGCTTTCAAACGCGCATCGTGGACCGGGAGCCCGTCCTGCAAGAGTCGAATTTTGATCGCGCCCTTGAGGTTGGCGGGTTCGCCTGCCCGCGACGCAAGCCCAAAGTTCATGTGACTGGTGGAAAATTTGTAAATCCGCGCCTGGGTCCCGCCTGCCTTGTAAAGTGCCACCTTTTCCGGGATATCCTCATCCGGCGGATAATAGTAAACCGTGCTCGTGCCCTCGCGGTCGTCGCGGCGCGCCCCAATCGCAAGCGCGCCGCCCTCTACGCAAAAATCGCCCAGCGCGAATTGAAGCGCCGTCGCGGCGGGCTCTGCGCCGGGCGCGATCTCTATTTGGTTTACGGATGCCTGCGGCGCAAGAACAAAAAAACTCAAACCGTCATCCCGAGTGACTGGCTGCCCCTCGTCTTGGACGGTCACCTCGGCGCGCGCATTGCACCCTTGCAGCATTTCCCATTTGAGGATCGTCACACGCAGGCGTTCGGGTTGGATGGCGGTTATCGTCGGCGCGCCTAGCTGAAACATTCGCCACGCATAGGTGTAAAGCGCCCCCACACACAGCGCCAGTCCAAGACATATCACCACGCTTGCAATGGCGACCAGTTTGAGCACACTGTGTTTGGGGCGGGGCGGCGCGACCTTTTCGCGCTGTGGATCGGGCAAGACCTCGGCAAGCGCTTCGCCAAACGTGCTGCCGTCGGGATAACGTTTGCTTGCGTCGGGGTCCGTCGCGCGTCGGATGACGCCTTGCACATTGCGCGGCAGATTGTCACCTGCCAACGCTTGCAAGGATGCGCCCAGCGCATACACATCCGCGGCTGCATTGACCGCATCGGCGGATTGAGGCGCAGGAAAGGTATATTCGTCCGGCGCCCCGCCGCGCCCCTGCACGATGCTCAATTCGCCGCCGCGCGTAAATTCCAAACGGTCCAGCGCCAACGGTTGGGTGTTTTGCAAAACAACACCCTTTTTGTGCAAAAGCCCTACTTCGCGCCCCAAATTTGCCCAGCGCCAGCCGATGAATGGCAGTTCGAGCCGGTCCACCCAACTTGCCAGATTCACCATGCTCGTGCCCACCGTCGGCAGGGCGATCCATTGTCCCCCATGCGCCGTAAAACGGTCAATGTTGGCAAAGGGCACGTTCGGTTCCCATTCGGGATTTTCGATTTGAATGAGCCAGTGCATTTCCGGCTCGAGTTCGGCGAGATAGATGTTGGACTGCGAGCCGTCACCCGCGAGCTCGACAAGCTTGTACCGGGCGACAAGCGTTCCGGGTCTGAGGACTGATGCCACAGGACACTCCGTCTGTTGTGCCGGTTAGTGAATCTCTAAATGGGATTGCCGGGTTTTCAACTTGATCAGCCGGCGCTCACATCAATCAGCTGTCCGGCGCGTTTTTGAGCTGCGCCGTTGCTGTTGCCTCGCGCAATTCGCTGATGAATTGGCGCGCATTTTCGACCGCGCTCGACGCATCCCCAATTTTGGCGACCAGCGCGCTGCCCACAATCACCCCATCGGCAATCTGCGCGACCCGCCGCGCGCTGTCTGTGCTGCCAATGCCAAAGCCCACGCACACCGGTTTGCTGGTCGCCTCGCGCGCCCGACGGACAAACTCTTCCAGTCCGGGGGGCAGAGCATCTCGCTGTCCCGTTGTCCCCGTCAGCGAGACCAGATACAAAAACCCGCGTGTTTCTCTGCCGATCTTTTTCAACCGCTCTTGGCTGCTCGTCGGCGCCGCGAGAAAAATCACGTTCAAGTTGTGCGCCCTGGCGGCGTCTTGCAGATCGTCCGCCTCTTCTATGGGCAGGTCGGGCACGATGACCCCGTCCACCCCGCCTTCCAGCGCGTCGCGCGCAAATTTCTTGAGGTCATAGCGCAAGATCGGATTGTAATAGCCCATCAGGACGAGCGGAATCCTGACCCCGTGTGCTCGCGCGTCCTGGACCATTTCAATACACTTGTGAAGGGTCATGCCATTTTCGAGCGCAACCTGCGTGGCATGTTGAATCACCGGACCATCCGCCAGGGGGTCGCTGAACGGCACCCCCAATTCCAAAATATCCGCCCCCGCATCCTCCGCCGCGCGAATCAATTCCCGCGAAATCGGCAGCGTCGGATAGCCCAACGGCAAATACGGCATCAGCGCCGCGCGCTTGCCCTGTAATGCTTGGAAGGTTTCGTCAATGCGATTCATGTTGGTCCGGGATTTTAGAGGCGAGATGGAGGATGCTCAAACTGTCGGGGGTGCGGCAAGCACAAGAAACTGGCGTGTTGTCGCCTCGGGCGAAAAGATGCATAGATACTTTTCAAGCAGCTGCAGATGTGATTCGACCACTTGCGTCTGCGCTCCACCGGGAGCATACGCAACATAGAGGACGTGCGTTGTCGTCGGGGCGATGGGCGAACGATTGTCCTGCCCGTAAATGATGGAACAACTGATGCCGTTTGCGTCACGCATGACCATGTCACCGGCGGAAAACGCCTTGATCGTCCCGTTCATTTGCGTCATGGTATCACCCTGACGCGAAACGTCAATCGTGATCGGTCCGCGCAATCGCGAGACATCATGACCCGCCGTAAGAATCAGAGTGTCCAGCTCTGCCATAAAACTGGCGTCCACCGCCGGAGAAATCCCCGGCAGATGTTTGCCTTTGAGCACGATGGACTCGAGCTGGAGCTGCACGTGATAGGTCTTGTTGAATCGGGTATAGTATCGGTCGTATGCCGACATGACCGGCAGAGCCAGGAAATCCTTGCGCGCAAAACCATTATAGCGTTGGAGCAGTTCCGCCTCCAATTTCGGTTTGAGCGCATTCAATGCGGCGGAGGGCTGTCCGTTGTCAACGCCCGTCATTTCGAGCAGACCAATCGCGGACCCCGGATGCGCCTGCCGCCATTCGGCAGTGGCAGAGATTTCAAGGCGAGTTTCCATTCAAAATTAATCCCCCATCTCGAGGACGCTCATCACGGTCTGTAAATCCTTGTCGCCGCGTCCCGACAAGTTCACAATCACAATCTCATCCTTGCTCATTCTGGGCGCGCGTTTCAGCGCCTCTGCGACCGCGTGCGCGGATTCGAGCGCGGGGATGATGCCTTCCAAATGCGAAATCTTTTGAAAGGCGTCCAGCGCCTCGGCGTCCGTCGCAAAGGTATAGCCCGCGCGTTCCGACTCGAACAAGTCCGCGTGTTCGGGACCGACTGCGGCATAATCCAGCCCCGCGCTGACGGAATGTGTCTCGCGAATCTGTCCGTCGGCATCGTTCAGCAGATAGGTGTAGGTGCCGTGCAGGACGCCGATGCTGCGGTCGGCGAAACGCGCCGCGTGCTTGCCCGATTCGATTCCCGCGCCGCCCGCTTCGACGCCGATCATTGCCACCTGCTTGTCATGGCGAAACGCGTCAAACAGCCCGATCGAATTACTTCCGCCGCCCACACAGGCGATGAGGGCGGCGGGCAGTTTGCCCTCGGCATCCATCAATTGCGCTTTGGCTTCGCGTCCGATCACGCATTGAAATTCGCGCACCATCGTCGGATACGGATGTGGTCCGAGCGCGGAACCGAGCAGATAATGCGTCGTCCGCACATTGGTGACCCAATCGCGCAGCGCTTCGTTGATGGCATCTTTGAGCGTCCGACTCCCCGCGTTGACCTCGCACACTTGAGCGCCCAAAAGTTTCATGCGAAACACATTCGGCTGCTGGCGTTTAATGTCGTCCGTCCCCATATAGACGATACATTCCAGTCCGAGCATTGCGCAGGTGGCGGCGGTGGCGACGCCGTGCTGCCCCGCGCCCGTCTCGGCGACGATGCGCGATTTGCCCATGCGTTTGGCGAGCAGTCCCTGTCCCAGGGCATTGTTGATCTTGTGCGCGCCCGTGTGCGCCAAATCTTCGCGCTTGAAATAGATTTTCGCTCCGCCGCACAGTTCCGTTAGCCGTTTTGCAAAATAAAGCGGCGTGGGTCGCCCGACAAAACTGTTGAGGAGCGTTTGATATTCTTTTTGAAACGCCACATCGTGCCGCGCCGTTTCAAATGCCTCTTCCAATTCCGCCAGCGCGGGCATCAGCGTCTCGGGCACAAATTGTCCGCCAAATTTCCCAAAGCGCCCTTTACTCATTTTTTAATCCCCGAGATTTGACTCGTTCAACAAACTCGCGCACCTTGTCGTGGTCTTTGATTCCCGGCGCGCGTTCCACTCCGCTCGAAACATCCACGCCATACGGCGCAACGCGCGCAATCGCCTCCCGGACATTCTCCGGGTTCAACCCCCCTGCCAGCAAAATCGGAAACTCGTTCGCCACCGCTCTTGCGACCGACCAATCCGCCACGATCCCGTTCCCACCGGGCAGTTGGGCGGGCGGCGCGTCGGCAATCAGCGCGGGCATATTTCCGTTCACTGCCTCGCGATAGTGTGCCATTAACATATGGGCGGTGTCAAGGTCTTGGGCCTGAATGGATTTGTATGCGCGCGGACCCAGCGCCCGCACCATTTCGGGCGTTTCTTTGCCGTGCAGCTGTGCCAGATCCAGCCCCGCCGCTTCCAGAATGTTGTTGACCTCTTCAAGCGGCGCGTTGACAAACACGCCGACCGCCCGAATCGTTTTGCGCGACTCGCCCAACGCGTCCAGCACTGCGCGCGTCTGTTCGGGCGTCACATAACGCGGGCTGGGCGGAAAAAACACAAAACCGAGGAGGTCCGCGCCTGCCTCCACCGCCGCGCGCGCATCCGCGAGATTTGTAATGCCGCAAATCTTGACGATTGTCACGCGTGACCCCGCTCTCACGGCTGCCCCGGAATCCGGAGGCGCGGCACGCTCGCCAGCTCGCGCACCCTCGCGCTCACATCGTCGGCGCGCATCAATGCCTCCCCGACGAGGACAGCGTCGGCGCCCGCGTTGGCGGCGCGTTCCACGTCGGCGCGATTCAAGATTCCGCTCTCGCTCACAATGACAATATCTGTGCCGTTCGCCGCTTGCGCGATTTTTGGCGCCAGCCGCCCGGTCGTCGCCAGGTCCAGCGTAAAATCGGCAAGGTTGCGATTGTTGATGCCGATGAGTGATGCTCCCGACCCGAGGGCGCGTTCCAATTCCGGTTCGTCATGGATTTCGACCAGCGCCGCCATCCCCAACCCTTGTGCCAGCAGGCGATAGTCCCGCAGTTGTGCGTCGTCCAAAATCCGCGCGATCAACAAGACCGCGTCCGCTTGCAGCGCGCGCGATTCATAAACCTGATACTCGTCAATAATAAAGTCCTTGCGGAGCAGCGGCAGCTCCGCGCCGACGCGCGCCGCCTTGAGGTTGTTCAAATCGCCCTTGAAGAACTGTCGGTCGGTGAGCACCGAAATCGCCGCCGCGCCGCCGCGCTCATACATCCCCGCCACCCGGACCGGGTCCGCGCCCGCGCGAATATCGCCGCGCGACGGCGAGGCGAGTTTGATTTCGGCGATCAGCGCGACCTGCTCGCCGGACCGCAGCGCGCCCGCAAAATCGCGCACCGGCGGTGAATTTTCCGCGCGCCTGCGAAATTCTTGAGGCGAAATGCGGGTCTTGCGTTTCTCTATTTCGTCGCGCTTGACGCGCACAATCTCATCGAGAATCATGGCGCTATCAGGCATAGCCGGATGTCAGCGCGACGAGCTCGTTCATCGCGCGCATGGCGCGTCCCGAATCAATAGACTCGCGCGCCGCGTCCAACCCTGCGCACAAGTCGTTTGCTCTGCCGCCCGCCACCAAAGCGGCCGCCGCATTCAGCAGGACCACATCGCGCTTTGCCCCGCGTTCTGCGCCGCTCAAGACCTGACGCGTGATGTGGGCGTTTTCCTCCGGCGTTCCGCCGCGCAGCTCAGATCGGTCCGCGCGCGCCAGTCCCAATTCGCGCGCATCCATGGTTTCGGTATGAATAATACCGTTGGTGAAATGCGTGATGTGATTTTCGGAAGTGGTCGTCAGTTCGTCCAGCCCATCCTGGCTATAGAAAACAAACGCCGCTTTGCTGCCAAGCGATTTTAGCACATGCGCCATCGGTTTGGCATAGAGTCCGTCAAAGACACCGACAATCTGCGCGGGCGCGTAGGCGGGATTGGTCAGCGGACCGAGAATGTTAAAGATCGTTCGCACGCCCAGTTCTTTGCGCACGGGCGCGACGCTCTTCATCGCGGGGTGCAGTTTGGGCGCAAAGAGAAAACCGATGCCCACCTCATCAATACAGCGGGCGCTTTGCTGGGGCGAAAGATCGAAATTGACGCCCAGCGCCTCCAACACATCTGCGCTGCCCGATTTTCCCGAGATCGCGCGGTTGCCGTGTTTTGCAACCCCCAGCCCCGCGCCCGCAATCACGAACGCGGCGGTGGTGGAAATATTAAACGTCCCTGCCTTGTCCCCGCCCGTGCCTGCCGTATCCACAATGTCGGTGCGGTGGGGCGACACGCGGATCGCCTTTTCCCGCATCACATGCGCGCAGCCCGCAATCTCTTGCATCGTTTCGCCCTTGAGCCGCAGGGCAACCAGAAACGCCGACATTTGTGCCTGGGTGGCTTGTCCGTCCATGATTTCATGCATCACGGTCTCGGCTTCTTGCTGCGAAAGGTTTTCCCCTTCGACCAGTTTGGCAATTGCTTCGCGAATCATAATTCTCCTTTCAACTCGATGCCGCGTAATCTCTGTGTTTACCGGTGTGCCTGTTTTCCAGTCGCCCATGCCTAACCTCCATAAAGTTCTTGAGCACCTGTTTGCCGTTGGGTGTCAGCACTGATTCGGGATGAAACTGCACCCCAAACATCGGCGCGGTGGCGTGCTGCAACCCCATCACTTCGCCCTGGTCCGTGAACGCCGTGACGACCAGGGATTCGGGCAGGGGTTCCTGCACGATCAAAGAATGATACCGTCCTGCCTCGAACGGATTCGGCAGCCCTTGAAAAATGCCCTGCCCGCGATGAAAGACGCGCGACGTTTTGCCGTGCATCAAGCGCGGCGCGCGCGTCACGACCCCGCCAAATACGCTTCCCATGCATTGATGTCCCAAACACACTCCCAGAATCGGTGTATCGCGGTACATTTCGCGAATCACCTCGTTCGATACGCCGCCTTGTTCGGGTGTGCCGGGACCGGGCGAGACGACAATGTGCGAAGGATTCAGCGCCCGCGCCTCCTCCAGCGTCACCTGATCGTTGCGAAACACCTGCAGCGTCGCGCCGAGCTCGCCCAGATATTGCACGAGGTTGTAGGTGAACGAATCATAGTTGTCTATAACCAGAATCATAGCTCCTCCTCCGCCATCCGAATTGCTTCGGCGAGCGCCGTTGCCTTGTTCAGGGTCTCTTGGTATTCCTGCTCGGGCTGCGAGTCCGCCACGATGCCCGCGCCCGCCTGGATAAAAGCGTGTCCGTCACGCATCACAATCGTGCGGATGGTGATGCACAGGTCCATATTTCCCGAATGGTCCGTTCCGGGGAACCCAAAATAGCCGACCGCGCCCGCATACGGTCCGCGCTGTGCGCGCTCCAGTTCGTCAATGATTTCCATCGCCCGCACCTTGGGCGCACCCGACAGCGTCCCCGCGGGAAACGTCGCCCGCACCAGGTCGAACGCGTCATATTCTTTGCGTAACGCGCCGACCACGCGCGAGACGAGATGCATGACGTGCGAATAGCGTTCCACAACCGCATAGTCCTGCACCTTGACCGAACCAAATTCGCACACGCGTCCCAGATCATTGCGCCCCAGGTCAACCAGCATCACATGCTCGGCGCGTTCCTTGGGGTCCTCGCACAGTTCGCGCTCCAATTCCGCGTCGTCCCGTTCCGTCGCCCCGCGCCGCCGTGTGCCCGCAATCGGATTCAACTGCGCTGCGCCGTCTTCGAGCCGCACCAGCATTTCGGGCGAAGAACCGACAAACTGCGTCTCGCCAAAATCGAGAAAAAACATATACGGCGACGGATTCAACCGCCGCAGCGCGCGATAGATTTCGAATGCTTCGGCGTGCGTCTCGCGCTCGAAACGCTGGGACAGCACCACCTGGAAAATATCTCCCGCCGCGATATGTTCCTGCGCCGCGCGCACCATGTCGCAGTAACGCTCGCGCGTCATGTTCGATTTCAATTCGAACCCGTTCGCCACCGAACCGCGCGTCGGTGGATATAATGGCTGACGCAAGCGCGCGATCAATCCGTTGATTCGCGCCGTCGCGTCGTCATACGCCTTGGTCGCATCTCCATTCACAAACGCGTTGGCAATCACCAGCATCCGGTGTTTGACGTGGTCGAATGCCACAACCGTATCGGCGAGCATAAACATCCCGTCCGCCAGGTCTTGGAGCGGATATTGCTGGTAATTCCCGTTGTGGTGTGTGCGGAGGCGTTCAAACCGATTCACAATGTCATAGGTGAGAAAGCCGACCGCGCCGCCCGTAAAGCGCGGCAGCCCGGGCACGGTGACCGCGCGATATTTCCGCAGTGCCTCGCGCACCGTGTCGAGCGAGTCGCCTCCCGCCTCGTTGGGCGCACGAGTCGGGTCATGCGCGGGCAGGGTGATCACGCGGGACGGGTTCACGCCGATGAACGAATAGCGCGCCAGCTGTTCGCCGCCCTCGACCGATTCGAGCAAGAACGAATTCTTCTGACCACGCAGTTTCAAATAGACCGATACCGGCGTTTCCAGATCGGCGGGCAGCTCTCGAAACACGGGCACCAAATTGCCCTGCTGCGCGTAATTTGCAAATTCCTCGCGTGTTGGCTGAAACATCGTCACCTCCCCAAAATAAAAAAAACACTCTCATCCCGATAGGGACGAGAGTGTTGCATCAAGCAAGTTTCCCGTGGTACCACCCTGTTGAGTCTGACCCCCAAACCGCGAGAATAAAAAATTCCGTCGCGGTGCGACGGAAGGATTGGAGCCAGTCTCACTCTAGCAGACACGTCCTGTTTGGTGAATCCACCACATGGATAATGTCCTCAGCCGCGGTAACGGGGGCGTTTTCCGTTGCGAATTACAGGCGCAGTACACTCTACTGCAGCTTTCGTTCGCAAAACTCGACAGTCCATTCGGCGTCTTCGTGATTGTCCGTCTCGCACCACTCCAACGGACTCTCTGAAACCCGTAAAACGCGTACTCGTCTGCGTCAGCGTCTTTGTGACGGTAATATAGCAGAAGGAAGGACCCATGTCAAGTAAAATTTATGTCGAGAGAGAGACATCGCTATTCGATTTTGGCGGAAACGGCTTTTGTTTCCGCCAAAATCGAATAAAACTCTATCTCCACGCAATCCGCTGCCCCAACCATGTCTGTCCCGGCATTGCCGGCGGCTCGCCCGCGATGGGTCCGCCTACCTCTCCGCCGATATCAAACAGTTTCGTTTCGTTTTCACCGTCCAGCCCGATCGTCCAGACCGCCCATTGTCCCTCGCGGTGGCTGACAAATGCGATTTTGCTTCCGTCGGGCGAATAGATGGGCAGCCCATCATCTCCGATATCATCCGTCAGACGCGCCGGCGAGCCGCCTCCCGCGCTCACCGTCCATAGGTCCCAATTGCCGCCCACATTGCTCATAAAGACGATGCGCGTGCCATCGGGTGACCATGCGGGCGCGGTCGAATTGATATTGGTGATGATGCGCTTGTTCGAGCCATCGTCGTTCGTGATTGCGAGTCCGCACTGGTCATCGGGAAACGCGCAATCGCGATACACGATTTCACCCGTCGGTCCCCAGCTCGGATATTGTGCCTCGTCCACGACCGGGTTCGGGTCATTGCGCGGCTTGTTTGCCGTATTGGCGATGCGGAGGGTGTAGGCGCGTTTGTTGATGTCGCCGCCCTCCCCGGCGCGGGTCGAATAAATATACTCACTGCCGTCGGGAGACCATGCGGGCAGGGTGTCTTCGGTCCGAAGTGAGAGATACACATCGTCCGAGCCGTCGCTGTTTACGCGATGAATTCCGCGCTGGTCTGCCTGCCACGAGTAATACAAAAGACGCGAGCCATCGAGACTGACGGAAGGACTGGACGCGAGTTCGCGGACCAGCTGCCGATCGCTGCCGTCTTGATTCGCCGAATAGATGCGATACTGTCCGTCATAAACAGGAAAATAGATGCGCCCGGGACCCGCGTTGATGGGCGCGCCTGCCGGATTCACCGCCGGTGTTGCGGGGGGGGGATCGTTTGCCAGCGGCGCGACGGTCGCTTGCGAAATTGCGGTGGGGAGCGGCGCGATGGCGACCGGCGTCGCGACAATCTCCGGCGCGGCGCCTTTTGCCAACGCGCCGCAATCTTCCAGGCCTTGGGTCGCCAGCGCCAGCGCTTGATTCAATTCGAGCGCCTTTTGAAAATATGGAATTGCCTGCTGACATTTTTGCTGTTTCGCAAATGCCCGTCCCAACCCGACAAACGCATCAGTCGAACCCGGGTCAAGCGTCAATGCCTTTTGGAACTGTAGGACCGCAGGACCGGGTTGATTCGCCTCGAGATATGCCTGCCCCAGCGCAATATAAGACGGGATGTAGGGTGGATACAGCTCGATGGCGCTTTGGAACGATGGAATTGCCCTTTCGGGGTCATTGAGATGATTCGCCAGCACCAATCCAAACTCATAGCGATACAAAAAGATGCCGGGGGCGAGTTCGATTACGCGGTTCCATTCGCCCACCCCATCATCCTTGCGTCCCGAAAGAATAGAGACCCAGCCCGCCACACGATGCGTTTCGGGGTTCAGGTCGTCCAGCTCCAGCGCCGCGTCCACCGTCTGTTGAGCTTCGGCATTACGTCCGGCGCGCAAAAAAGCTTCGGCAAGAAATGCTTGCGCGGTCGCATTCGCGCTGTCCAGTTCGACCGCTCGTTTGCCTGCTTCGATTGCCTGTTCATTCCGTCCCGCCCACGCATACGCGCGCGCCAGTTCGGCAAAGGCGTTCGCCGAACTTGGATCGAGTCGGGTTGCCTTTTCCGCCTGCGCGATCGCCTCGCCGATCCGACCCGTCAGCGCCAGCGCGCGCGCCCATTGCGTATAAACCCTCGCGTCGTTGGGCGATTCCTTTGCCGCCGCTTGATATTGGGCGATGGCGGGTTCAAATTGGCTCTTGGCAGAGAGCTCGCTGCCCATTTGCACGAGGTTGTCCACATTTTGCGGACTGTTTGGCTCGGGTATTTGCGCTGACGCGCGCGTCGGGCGCACATTGGGCTGCGCTCCAAGCGCTCGCGCAAAAAATGTGCTGACCGGCTTGTTGGGCAGGAAATTGTCAACCGCGAGCCAGAGCAGCGCCACCATCGCCAGTCCGATCACCACCGCGCCAATCAAAATAAACGGCGGCTGGTATTTTTTGATTGAAGCGGGCGCGTGCGGCATAAACTGCGGCGGCACATGCAGGTTGGGCGTGTGCAAGTTCGGGCGTTGAAGTTGCGGCATTTCAACGTGCGGCAAATGCACCTTGCCCAGGTCCTGGCGGATCGAATCGCCAAGAGTTTGTTTTGCAATCGGCGGCGCGACGGGCGCGAGACTTGGCGCTGTGGGAGGTTGTGCTGCGGCAGAGTATGACGCCGATTGCGGCGCGGGCGGTATCACATCCAGCGGCGGCGGCGCGACATAGCGCGTCCCCGAACCATTCCGCGGCGCGGTTTTGCCGGGCTCGTGCGGAGGGGTTGGGGTCCGCACGGGCGGCTGTGGCGCAGATTGGGACGCGGCGTATGCTGATGCAGCGAGCGGCGCAGGCGTTTGAGATTGAGGATTGGATTGCGCGGGAGCGTAAGAATAGGGGACCGAAATCGTCTGTGCGGAATCGGTGACGTGATCCGCGGCGATCGTTGTTTGCGGTTGCGAATACGCCGGACGCGGCGTGGTCGCCGGGATGCCCGGGACCGATGCGCCTGCGTCCAGACCGGGCGCACCGGGGTCGGGTGGGTCGCCGAGCAGCCAGCGCGCACCGTCATAGTAATACCAACGCCCGCTCTGTGCGCCGATCATCCACCAGCGCCCGTGCGGGTCTTGAAACCGCAGCTTTTCCAGTTCGTGCTTGAATTCTTGGTCTGTGAGCTGTCCAACCGCAAGCTTGCCTTTTAGTTCAAAAAAGCGCGCCTGCATTTGCGCCAGGGTCATGCACATTCCTCCAGTTGAACGCGCCGCGCCAAAAACACGGGGCAGTAGTACCATTACTATACGCAGTCGCGTCTTCACCAACCCGTCCGGCGTCTGAGGACGAATTGGTGCAAAATTATACTATGGAAACACCAACTGGCAAATGATTCGCTTGACGCTCGTCCCCTCCGCGCCCCGTCAATTTCGCTTGAATTTGGACAACTGCGGCTATAATAGAGGGGCTTGCGATTTTGTGTGAGGTAATGTATGGCTTTTGATACACCCATCAACAGTAACGACCAATCCTTTGACCGCGTGCTCGGCGCCGGTTTGCCCGTCCTGGCGGTTTTTTCCGCGGGCGCGCTCGACAGCGCGCTCGACGATGTCTTGAAGCAGATTGCCAAGAACGAGTCCGGCAAATTGCTCGTCGCCAAAATCCGCCTTGAAGAGAACCCCGCGCTGGTCGGGCGTTTGAACCTGCGCGCCGGCTCGGTCATTACGTTTCGTGACGGCAAAGAATACAGTCGCGCCGAAATGCCCGTGCCCGACATCGTCCGCGCGCACACCGCCTATCTCCTCGGTCGCGGACCCCAACCCGCTGCGCCGCCCCGCCCTGCCGCAGAACCCGCCGGACCCGCCGCGCAGGCGGAGCAGGGCAAAGGTGGGTTAAATACCCCTTTGCCTGTCACCGATGCGACGTTTGGGCGCGACGTCTTGAATGCGCCGCTGCCCGTCATGGTGGACTTTTGGGCGGACTGGTGCGGTCCCTGTCACCGCATCGCACCGTCATTGGAAAAACTCGCGCGCGAATATTCCGGGCGTGTCCGCATCGCCAAACTGAACGTGGACGAAAACCAACGCACTGCCATGCAATATAACGTCCAGAGCATACCGACTCTGCTCTTGGTCAAGAACGGCAAAATCATAGACCGTCTCGTCGGCGCGCTCCCCGAACCCCAACTCCGCTCTCAGGTCGAGCGCCTGCTGCGAGTCTAATGCAACATGTCCCAGCCACGTATCATCCGCGCCCCGCGCGGCGCTGAAATCTCATGCAAGGGCTGGCTTCAGGAAGCCGCCCTGCGCATGCTCATGAACAATCTCGACCCCGACGTTGCCGAGCGTCCGCAAGATTTGATCGTGTATGGCGGGCGCGGACGCGCCGCGCGCAGTTGGGAAGCGTTTGATGCCATCGTTCAAGCCCTGCGCGCCCTCGAAAACGATGAAACCCTGCTCATCCAGTCGGGCAAGCCCGTCGGCATTTTCAAATCCCATCCCGACGCGCCGCGCGTGCTGATCGCCAACACCAACATCGTGCCGCACTGGGCGACGCAAGAGAACTTTGACCGCTGGGAGCGCGAGGGGCTGATCATGTATGGGCAAATGACGGCGGGCAGTTGGATCTATATCGGCACGCAGGGGATTTTGCAAGGGACCTACGAGACGTTTGGCGCGCTCGCGCAAAAACACTTTCCGACCACGGATGGCAGCGCTCCGTCGCTCAAGGGCAAGTTTGTGCTCACGGCGGGTCTTGGCGGCATGGGCGGCGCGCAGCCGCTTGCCATTACCATGAACGGCGGTGTAGGTTTGATTGTCGAAGTGGACCGCGCCCGCGCGCAAAAACGTCTGGACACGCGCTATGTGGATGTGGTCAGCGACAACCTCGAAGAAGCAATGACCTGGGTGCAGGAGAATGTCGCGCGCCAAGCGCCGCTCTCGATCGGGCTCGTCGGCAACGCGGCGGACGTGTTGCCCGAGCTTGTGGCGCGCGGCGTCGTCCCTGATATCGTCACCGACCAAACCCCCGCGCACGACCCGCTTTCCTACGTTCCCGAAATGCCGCTTGAACAGGCAAACACCTTGCGCGCCGGCGACCCGAAGGCGTATCAGGCGCGTTCGATGCAAGCGATGGCGCGGCACGTGCAAGCGATGCTCGATTTTCAAGCGCGCGGCTCGGTCGTGTTTGATTACGGCAACAACTTGCGACAGCGCGCCTTGGACGCGGGTGTTGCGAACGCGTTCGATTATCCCGGTTTTGTCCCGGCATACATCCGTCCGTTGTTTTGCGAGGGTAAGGGACCGTTTCGTTGGGTTGCGCTTTCGGGTGACCCGCAGGATATTTTCAAGACCGATGCCGCGATTCTGGAATTGTTTCCCGACAACCATCATCTCGCGCGCTGGATTCACATGGCGCAAGAGCGCGTCGCATTTCAGGGACTCCCCGCGCGCATTTGTTGGCTCGGCTATGGCGAGCGCGCCCGTGCAGGGCTGCGATTCAACGAACTCGTCGCGCAGGGTATCCTCTCTGCGCCCATCGTCATCGGGCGCGACCATCTGGATGCGGGCAGTGTTGCTTCGCCGCGTCGCGAGACCGAAGCGATGCGAGACGGCAGCGATGCCATTTCGGATTGGGTGTTTTTGAATGGGTTGATCAACGCCGTCAACGGCGCGACGTGGGTGTCCATCCATCACGGCGGGGGGGTGGGGATTGGCTACTCGCAACATGCGGGACAGGTCATTGTCGCCGATGGCACGCCGGAAGCAGCCCGCCGCATCGAACGCGTCCTCACCAGCGACCCCGGCACGGGCGTTATCCGTCACGCCGACGCCGGCTACGAGCAGGCAATAGAGTTTGCCGAACGAAACGGGATTCGCCTCCCGATGCGCGATTGACAAGCTGCTGCCAAGGGATGCGTCATATTTTTGATCAAAATGTAGGGCACGCTCACCGCAGCGTGCCGAACGCGGTCGTCGCAGCGTGCCGAACGCAGTCGCCGCGGCGTGCCGGGTACGGCACGAAACAGCGTTCGTTCCGTACCGTCCAAAATCGTGACGCAGACCTCGATGCGGACACGAAATTGCGCCCTCTGCAACCTTGTGCTAGAATATTTTGCGTGGACGGCGCGGTTGCGAAATCGTTTTGTTCCGCATGGCGTAGGGGCATAGGCTAATTGGCAAACTGACCGTCTCCAAAATGGTCGTTCAGAGTTCAAATCTCTGTGCCCCTGTCCCCAATAAAAACCCCCACCTCATCGAGGTGGGGGTTTTTTGATTGGATGGATAGATGACGTTAGCCATGATAGACGAGATACAACTTGCCCACTTGAATGATCGAGCCGGGCAGGAGAGGAAGTGGTTCTCCCGGGATCAGGCGGCGGTGATTCAGATACGTCCCGTTGCTCGAATTCAGGTCTTCGATCTGCCACTTGCCGTTCCAGACCAGCCGCACGTGCCGCCGTGAGATGCCCGTAGTCGAGCTGCCGCCGTACGGTGTCAGGTCAATATCGGGCGCCCATCCCGTCTCCCTGTCCGAGCGTCCGATGACCAGTTCGAGCTGCATCGGCACATAGAGTGGGCGATGATTCAAGGTCAGGCGCGGCGGCGAGAGGGCGGGCGCATCCATCACCTGAGCCATGCTCAATGATGTGCCGCACCGTTCACACTCTGCGTCGCGTGCCTGGTTCCGCCGATTGCAGTTTGGACACAATTTTATCAGCGCCATAGTTGTATCTGCTCGAAAAAGACCACATTTCAAAAAATCAAAAATCAAAAATCAAAAACCCCTACACCCCCCCCACCAGCGCCAACCGAAACCCCACAAAATCATAATGATTGTCGGGATTAAAATGCGTGCGGTCCGCGGCGCGCACATGCCCGCTGTCGCTGAACCATGCCCCCCCCCGCAGCGCCTTGTAATACCCCGTATCAGGACCCTGCGGGTTTGAATCGGACGCGAGCTTGTAATAGTCCGGTTTGTACCAATCGCTCACCCATTCCCAGACATTTCCCGCCATGTCCAGCGCGCCGCAGGGACTGGCGCCTTCGGGATACTTGGTCACGACCGTCGTCGCGCTCCCGCCGTTTTCGGCGCAGTTCAGTTTTGTTGCGTCAAATTCATCGCCCCATGGATACAGCCGTTCGTCCGTCCCGCGCGCTGCTTTTTCCCATTCCGCTTCGGTGGGCAGCCGCACCTCTTTACCCGTCAGATCGCACACCCAGCGGCAAAACACCATCGCGTCATACCAACTCACATTTGTGATCGGGTGTTCGCTCTTGATCGGAAAATCAAAAGGCGCGGGCTGATTCGTCGCATTGGTAAACAACGTATACTGCGCGACGGTGATCGGATATTTGGAAATCCAGAATTCGCCCACGTCCACAGTGCGCGGGGGTGTCTCATCCGATTGCAGGTGCGGGTCGTCTGCGGGATTGCTGCCCATCACGAACGGACCACCGGGCACGCGCACAAATTCGATGTATTTCCCCAAGCCGATTTGCATCCGCAAAACGCCGCGCACCAATGCCAACGAAAGCTTGGGGCGCGGACTCAGCAGCTGCGTGTCCCCGGGCAAGGGTTGCGCCCGGTCAATCGAGTCCGCCGCCGCCTCCCGGACCTCTTTTGTGGGACGCGCTGTTGTGGGGGGGGGGACGGGCGGAAAGGGTGGGAAATCCAAATCCATCGGACGCGGACCCGAAATAAATTCTTCCGGTCCGACCGTTTTCACTGCCGCAGCGGGTGTCGCGGGGACGGGGGCGGGCGTCTCGATGACGCGCGCGGGCGAAAACCCAAACGCCAGCAGCATATCCAGCGCGGTCTGATAGCGCTGCTGCGGATATAACCCCAGCGCCTTTTCCACGATAGATTCCGTGCCGAATGAAACGGTGGGATTCACATCACGCGCCGATTTCCAATCATCGGGGTGCAAGAGTCGTGTGTGCACATCCACGGGCGGCTTGCCGGTCAGCAGGGTATACAACGTTGCCCCAAGCGAATAAATGTCGGAACGCGGGTCGGTGTGCCCCACTTCGCGCGAATACTGTTCCAGCGGCGCATATTCGGGCGTGCCCACGCCGCGCAGCAGGGTCAGCGTGCTCGGACGGTCGGGGTCGAGCAGCTTGACCAGCCCAAAATCTACCAGCACGACACGGTCGTCGGGGGTGAGAATCAGATTGTGCGGCTTGATGTCGCGGTGTATCACGTTGCGCGCGTGCAAATAGACCAGCGCATCCAGAATTTGCCGCGTCCAACTGAGCACCAACGTTTCGGGTTGTGATCCGCGCGTTTGGACGAGATGATGCAGATTTTCGCCCTCGACCAGGTCCATCACGATATATTCGTGTTCAGCTTCTGAAAAATAATCGTAAATGTGCGGCAGGTGTGCGTGCCCCAGCTGCGCCAGAATCTGCGCCTCGCGCCGAAACTGCGCCCGCGCCTGTGCCATGCCTGCTTCCGTGCCGTTCGGGTCGGGGGCGCGTTCTTTGACCGCGACCGTGCGTCCCAGCGAGTGGTCATGAGCGCGATACACCGCGCCCATCCCGCCCTGCCCGAGCAGCGCCATGATTTCATAACGATTCAACAGCCGATAGCCGATAGCCAGAGCCATAATTGTTTACCGGGCGCCTTCCATTTGCGCGATCAAAACGCTGATGTTGTCCATGCCGCCCGCCGCATTCGCAAAACTTACCAACTGCGCGCATGCTTGTGCCGCATCGAACGGCTCTGCCAAAATGCGCGCAATCGCTTCGTCGTCAACCAGTTCCCATAATCCGTCACTGCACAACAAGAGCTTGTCGCCCGCACAGAGTTCTATCCCGTCCGCCTCCGCGGGAAACACATCCACGTCGAAACCTGTCGGGTCGCCCAGACTCTTCAAGATCAGGTTGCGCTGGGGATGAGCACGCGCCTGGTCGGCGGTGATTTCACCCTTTTTCATCAATGCCGCCACAAAAGAGTGATCGTGGGTGAGCTGCGTCAACGTTTGCCGGCTGAACAGATACGCGCGGCTGTCGCCCACGTTGGCGACATACAACCGTCCCCCGTAAAGCAGCGCCAGCACAATGGTCGTGCCCGGTGAAACGGAATGGCGTATGCCATATTCTATCAACTGCCGGTTTGCCTGACCGATTGCGGCGCACAAGATGTCTCGCAACCTTCCGCCGCCCAAGTCCTCGTTGGACGCGGGCGCCACCAGCGCGGCGATCAGCTCTTGCGCGATCGTCCGCGTCGCCATCTCGCTCGCCACCTCACCCGCCGCCGCGCCGCCGACTCCATCCGCAATCATCAGGATGCCCAGGTCTTGGGTGATGTTGGTGTGCTGGAATGACATGCGAAGCGCAAGCACGCTGTCCTCGTTCGGATCACCGCGCAGCGCGCGCACAATTCCGGGATCGGTCAAATAGGCATAATCCCACGCCGGCGCGCGGCGCGGCGAGTTGGGATTTTGTTCCGCGTTGGATGCAAACGCATAGGTCATGCCCGACAAGACAAAACTCGTCGGCAGGCGCTCGCCGTTGACGGGTGTAGGGCGCTCGACCAGCACCAGCATGTGCGGGATAGGCAGTTCGGTCCCGCAAAAGCCACAGCGTTCGAGATTTCCTTCATTTTCGACGCCGCAATGCAGGCACGCGCGCAGTTCTGCCACGCGATATACATTTGCGTCGCTGTCGGACTTGAGAAACTCGATGACGGTGTACCGGTCGAGCAGTGTGGTTCCCATGACCAGCGGGTCCGGAACGGGCGCGGCAGTTTGGGGAGGTTTATCGGGTTCTGCTCTGGGCAGGGATTGGGGGAGCATACGTGATAATGATGGCACGCGAGTCGGGTTCGTTCGCCAAACTGCGGCTTGCGCGAACCAAAAACTCGATCCTCGACGCGATGAATTACATCGCCGCAATCTAATGTTGGCGCACTATCTATTTAAAAAATCTGCTGTCATTCTAGCATGAATAACGCTAGAATACACCCCATTTTGGGTCGCGCGCCGACTTACTATGGTACTATCAGCTTGCGTATTCCGCGCCATGCTGTATAACGAGTCCCGGCTGCCCCTGCTGAATCCATTGATGCCTGTCTCTTGATGCCTCTTGTGCCCATAGACCTATCCGTCGCCGTTGCCGCTTTTGTCGCCGCCTTTACTCAAGCTGTTACCGGTTTTGATTCCGCTCTCGTCGGTATGCCGCTGCTTTCGCCCGTCGTCGGCGTGCGGGTCGCGTCGCCGTTGATGGCGGTCATTTCGATTACGCTGAATTCGAGTCTGCTGCTCATTCGCCGTCAAGCGGTGCGTTGGCATGCCATGTGGCAGATAATCCTTGCGGCGATGGTCGGCATTCCGTTCGGCATCACCGTGGTCAAACTCGCCAGCGAGCATGTCGTGCTCGTCGTTCTCGGCATTGTGCTGATCGCCTATTCGCTGTATGCGTGGTTCACGCCGCAGCTCCCCACGCTCACGCATCCCGTATACAAGTACATTTTCGGTTTTGCGTCCGGTCTGTTGGCGGGCGCGTACAATGTCGGCGGACCCCCTGCTGTGGTGTATGCGACGGGCAAGCGCTGGGAACCGGCAGAATTTCGTAGCAATTTGCAGGCGCTGTTTGTGATTGAAAACGTCGTCGTCGTCGCCGGACATGCCTACAGCGGCAATTACACGCCCGAGGTGTTGAATCTGCTCTGGGTCGCGATCCCGGCTTTGGTGGTCGGAATGGTGGTGGGTCTGGCGCTCGCGCGCTATATTCCGGACGCGTTGTTTCGCAAAATCGTCCTCATTTTGCTGATCGCACTCGGCATCCGTTTGATTGTGGGGTAAGGGTTCGTACAAGTATAACTTGCTTGCCGAAACGGAAACCGGTGCTAGTCCCTGAAACGCGAATCGGCGCGAATCGTTCGCCAAACTGCGGCTTGCACGAATCTCCACAAAATGCTTGGGACAAAATAAAATTCGCGTAAATTCGTAATGATTCGCGAGGATTCGCGTTTTCCAGTCTCTGG